>JAYQEA010000004.1:0-19130 GCA_038138625.1 Roseivivax sp. | reverse complement strand
AGATGGGCCCAAGCATCGAGAAATTGATCCTTAAGATCCAGAGCGGTCGTTAATATGACCGCTCAGTTACCAGGTTTGTAAGCTTTCTGGGCATGTCTCGTGCCGATTGGTCGCAGGAATTGGTCTGAACACGTGCAACGCGATAACCAGCACGGCAAAGCCCAAAGTGAAGAATAAATAGATGGCCAGCGCTATAACCACGGGAACGCTCATAAAAACGTATGAAATTAACGCGATAAAGGCCCCGAGCGCGCCACCGAATGCCATTGCTATAACTGTCATGTCGCCTCACCGAATCTGTTCGTGAAGGGAGCATGCCGGATAGTAGCTTAAGAGGGCGTAAATGTGGCCATTATCCAAGACCGATAAATTGTGCCCCATGATGTGGGAGCCGCCAGATGACTTGTCTCAGTAATGGGCCATAATCAGTTTGCCCTGAGATCAGCTGCAAATAGCGATCCCGCAGGACCTTTGAGCTTTGCATGCCTTTCACAAAAGTCGGTTGGAAGTTTTCAGAAAACAACAATCTACGTAAAAGGCTCGCCGTTCTGATGTTGTGGTGTATGGGCCGCAACATGTAGAGATACCGTGAAAAGGCCGCTTTTGGTTGCGCGCGTTCCAGCGCCCAAAGAGCGGAGCGGGCGGCGTATTCACCGCTTTTCAGGGCATAGGCAATGCCTTCGCCCGTGATCGGATCCACAAGTCCGGCGGCATCACCGGCCAAAAGGATATTTTTGTGACCTGGCTTGCCGCGAAAGGATCCAAAAGGTAAAAATTGTCCCTTAACCTCGCACGCTTGTGCATGTTTGAGTTCCTGCAGGTATCGCGCCAGAGACGATTTAAGATCGTTGTTTCTGGCCAGTAGTCCGCCCAAACCAACGGTGGTCCCAGTCGTCTTGGGAAATTGCCAACCATAGCCCCATTTCGCCGCGCCCAGATCAATGCGCACCGTCTCCATGTTCTGCACATCATCCAGCTCGACCTCCAGCGCAAATCCGATCGTCGCATGATCGAACGCTTGTCCGAACAGACAACGGGCGACGGGACTGTGTACTCCATCCGCGGCGATTACGATATCCGCCCGTATGGGGCCATCTTTCAACTGGACAGAATTCTCTGAGCCAAAGCTATGAAAGGCATTGCCCGACAGATCAGTAGCCCCCAGATCCAAGGCTCTTTGGCGCAGTGCCGCATCCAATGTGTAGCGCATTGTCATGTGCAATGGTGGAGCATCGGATATGTCTGAAAGCAGTTTGCCAAATGCATGAAATTCCACGCGTGATAAGCTGAGCATAGGCGCGTTGGGTTTGTCCTGTCCGAAAATAGTTTTAAAAGCATGCATGGCGCGTCCTGTGAACGCACCTCCGCAGAGCTTTTTACGTGGAAAGATGTGTTGGTCGCATAGGGCGACCTTTGCTCCTGCCCGGGCTGCGACGGCCGCCGCAGCACTGCCAGCTGGACCAGACCCAATCACAAGGACATCGAAGCGCACTAGCGTGTCAGTCAGAGAACAGTGACACGCGTGCCAATCGGGACACGATTGTACAAATGCTGCACATGTTCGTTGATCATCCGGATGCAGCCACTCGATACGGATCGACCTATGCTTTCTGGTTCAGTGGTTCCATGTATCCGAAAGTAGGTATCGCGTCCGTTTTTGTACAAGTATAGGGCACGGGACCCCAGTGGATTATCCGGGCCGCCGGGTTGGACGTATTTGTTGTCCACAAACCGGGCGTATGTTTCAGGGTCACGTTGGATCATTTCGTTTGTCGGCCGCCATGATGGCCACTGCGCTTTGCGCGCGATAACAGCAACGCCCGTGAACGCCAGTCCTGCCCGCCCCACACCGATACCATACCGAAGCGCGCGGCCAGGTTCGGTAACAAAATATAAAAAATGGGCACGTGGCAGCACAAGAATTTGTCCCGCGCCTACGTCCGATTTCATTGTAACGTATTGCGGGCGATATATTTCATCCAAAGTGAATGCCGCAGCGACATGAGGTGCTGCCAAAAGCACACCAACAGAGCCTAAAAACGCACGTCTATGCATAATGATTCCCTTCGTCATAGAGTGTGACAAACGACATCGAAGTTTGAAAACATAAAATCAACGCACTTTTCAGTGTGCAGATACAGCCGTGTCTCAAGTGCCGCGCATTGTGTCAATTTTCTGACGAAACGTTGCTAGCTACTCGCATCAACGCTTCGAGCACCGGAGTTTGCAGTGATTGTTGTGGGGCAACCAAGCCGACATCGTGGTGGGGCCCGTCTGGTCCAATCGTTAGAAGTTTCACAGAATGCCCCGCGGCCAAAAAATTTGCCTGATCTCTTGGCAATACCGTGACACGTCCCGCTTCGGCAACCTGTGCCATCAAAATGACGGTGGAATTGGCTTCTAGCCCTGGGTGAGGCGTGATTCCTGCATCCATAAAAGCGCGATTAATGATCCGACGGTTTTGCATTTCGGGGATCAACAGACATAAATCCTGCTCAGCGACTTCTGTCCATGTTACATGTTTTCGCGTAGCCATTGGGTGGTCTGATGCGCAGACCATGACATAGGTTTCTTGGTATAAAAAACGCGTGGATACCCTGCCAAGTGGTTCGTTATCCAGATATGTAATACCAGCATCGAGGTCTAGCGACTCCATCTGGCGCAGAATATCTGACGAGGACCGTGAGATCACTTTAAAGCGGACGTTCGGATGATGCTTTGAATAGCGTGCGACCAGTCGTGATGCCCATGTAAGCGCTGTTGGGATCACGCCAAGCCGCAGGTCGCCCGAAAGACCATCACGAGATGCGCGCATCTCGGCACGTAAAAGCCTGCTGTCACCCACAATTTGCCGCGCCCAGACCAACGTGCGCTGACCTTCGGGGGTCAGTCCGCCGTATCGCGATCCGCGCTGAACCAGTCTAACGCCAAGATGGTCTTCAAGCTGGCGTATGCCGGATGACAGCGTTGGCTGTGTTAAGCCAAGGCGCTCTGCCGCACGCCCGAAATGGGCCTCTTTTTCGAGTGCGATCAGCATTTCCAATTTATTTATCATGCACGTATGTTGCTGGCAGCTGGCTTAAATGCAAGCCTGTCTCGCTTTGCGTTGTAGCCATACGTCATGTCTGTTTTTTGGGTTAGCGTAGACGCGCTTCGCTTTTGGCGTCAAAGAACATCGCGTCACCATCGTCAAAGTCCAAAATCACGCTGCTTCCTTCTGCAATCGCATCTTGTTCTCTGTTTTCGACGACCAACTTCTCACCCCCTCCTGTGACAAGGTAGTCGTACGATACGCCGCCTAAATGTTCGCGTAGATCTAAACGGATGCTGCTATCACCCTCGCGAACACGCAAATTTTGAGGGCGCAACCCGACGAGCACCTTTTCATCGGTAGACGGTAACGCCACCGAGGTTGAGACAACCCGCCCGTCAAGACTGGGAAGAACGATCTTGCCATCGCCAATGACAATACCGTCTACAAAGTTCATCGCAGGCGATCCGATAAAACCAGCCACAAACCGGTTGTCGGGATCGTTGTAAAGGTCCATGGGCGATCCGACCTGTTCGACATTTCCTGCGCGCAGGACCACGATCTTATCAGCCAATGTCATGGCTTCGACTTGGTCGTGGGTGACATAAATCATTGTCGCACCGATTTCTTTATGAAGACGCGCAATTTCCACCCGCATGTCTACCCGCAACTCGGCATCCAAATTGGAAAGAGGTTCGTCAAACAGGAAGACTTTCGGGCCGCGGACAATCGCCCGTCCGATGGCAACACGTTGTCGTTGCCCTCCGGAAAGAGCTTTGGGTTTTCTGTCTAAATATGGGTCCAGCTGAAGTATTTTACTGGCTTCGGCCACTTTCGCAGCGATTTCCGCTTTTGGATGGCCGTTCATGCGCAGACCAAAGCCCATATTTTCCCGAACCGACATATGCGGGTATAGGGCATAGGTCTGAAACACCATGGCCACACCGCGTTCCGAGGCATCGACCTTTGTAACATCACGCGTGCCTATGCTGATCAGGCCTTCGGATGTTTCTTCCAGACCGGCTATCATACGCAATAATGTGGATTTTCCACAGCCAGACGGTCCAACAAATACGCAGAATTCACCATCGTCTATTGTCAGATCAACGTCATGAATGACCTCAACATCGCCGTATCGTTTGACAGCATTTTTCAGTGTGACGCCAGACATGAGCGCTCCTTTTTCGTCAGCTTGGAAACTGCCAGTTTGCGGCAGCTCCGGCAATGTCGTGTGCAGTTTTTTGCAGAGCGGGACGGAGTGTTTCAAGCTCTGCCAAACTATGCCGCTGCGTGGTTGTGGTTATGGACAGCCCCCCCATAACCCGACCGCGGTCGGTTAATATGGGTACGGCCACACATATTATGCCGGTTTCATGTTCTTCGCGGTCAAAAGCGATGCCCTGTTTTTGGATGTAGGCGAGCTCTTCGTAAAGCGTATCTGCATTGGTGAGGGTTTTGTCTGTGTGGCGATAGAATGATTGCTTCATAACGGCTTCGGTCTGCGCATCTGGTGGCAAATACGCCAGCATGGCCTTACCGACGCCCGTACAATATCCCGGACCAATTTTTCCGGCTTGGCTAAACATCTCCACGGGGTTCTGTGCGTTGCGTTTGTCCACATATAAAACCTGTCCCCCATCCAGTTGTGCAAGGTGGATCGTTTCACCCACCTGTGCGGAAAGCGCATCAAGATGCGGACGTGCCAAGGGTGCGAGCGTGCTTTGCTTCCAAGCAAAATGCGCAAGACGTACCAGCCGAACACCGGGCGAGTAGGTTTGCAGATCATGGTCGTAGTCCAGCATGCCTTGCTGGGTCAGGGTCTGCAACAGGCGATAAAGTGTTCCTTTTGGGAAAGGCGATTGTGCCAGCAAGGTTGTGAAGCGGACCGGACGCTTTTGATCGGCCACCATCTCCAATACTTCAACGGCCTTGCCAATAGTCCCCCCACCGTTTTCAGCTGGCCGAACCAAGTCGTTCATCTTTGTCCTCCCGCCTTGAATTGACTCAAGGAACCTATTGACAGGGGTAGCCGGATTGACTGATAGTTTCAACTACTGATTTCCTGTTTCACATTGTGAAACTGAAATCCTCAGCATAAATCTGGGAGGAACCAAAATGCTGAAATCGATCAAAGCCACCGTGGCTGGTGCTGCGCTGGTTGCCGGTTTGGGTACCGTTGCAAACGCTGATATGTCCGGCACACTCCGCATCATGTCGGACATGTCGAACCCTGGACCGCGTGCGGTAATGGAAGGCTTGGCAGCAGACTTTGGTGCGATGCACCCAGACCTGACTATTGAGCTTGATATTATCGACCGTGAAGCGTGGAAAAGCCAAATCCGTAATGCATTGTCCGCCAACCCCCCTGACGTGGTGAACTGGTATGCAGCAAACCGGATGGGTCCTTATGTCGAATCTGGTTTGTTCATGGACATCTCCGATTGGTGGGCCGCCGGGGATTACGCAGGTCTTGAAAGCGTTAAAGGTGCGATGACCATCGATGGCAAACAGTGGGGCGTGCCGTACACATATTACCAATGGGGTATTTACTACCGCGAAGATATCTTCAAGGAACTGGGTCTGACAGAGCCGACCACCTTCGACGAAGAAATCGCAAATTGTCAGGTTATTATCGATTCAGGTCGTAAATGCTATACCATTGGCAGTCGGTATCTTTGGACCGCCGGCGGGTGGTTTGACTACATGAATATGCGGACCAACGGTTTCGATCATCACATGGCGCTGGCACGTGGCGAGTTGAGCTGGACTGAAGACCCAGGTGTGCGTGAAACTTTTGCCAACTGGCGTAAGTTGATTGATATGGGCGCCTATGTTGATGACCATCAGACCATGAACTGGCAGGATGCGATGCCTGCTATGATCAATGGTGAAGCAACAGCCTACCTTATGGGTAACTTTGTTGTGGACCAGCTGCGCAACGGTGGTTTGACCGGTGAGCAGCTTGATTTCTATCAGTTCCCGCTGATTGGTGATTATCCACAGGGCGAGGACGCGCCAACAGACACATTCCACGTCGCAGCTGGGGCACCAAACCCAGAGGCCGCGCGCGAATTTCTGAAGTTTGTGGCATCTGCCGACGTTCAAACAGCCATTAATGGACCAGAGGGTCTGGGCCAGTTGCCGGTGAACGCGAACGCCAGTGTTGCAGACGATGAGTTCGTTCAGCAAGGGTTTGCCATGCTAAGTGGAAATGCGCAGGGCGGTGTTGCTCAGTTCTTTGACCGCGATTTCCCAGCCGAGATGGCATCGGCGGGCATGGAAGGTTTGCAGGAATTCATGGTTTTCCCTGACAACTTGGAAGATATTCTGAATCGCTTGGAATTCACCCGCAGCCGCGTCTATCGCTGATCTGAAAGTTTACGGCCTCGGGGCAATCTTGCCCCGAGGCTTTTTGTCTGCACGCCACTGGCGAGCGCGCTTTTGCGTTGTCCTGTGTCGTGTCGAGGGAGGTATGCCATGACGACTGCATCGGCAGATGGTGGTTGGCTTGCACGCAACCGCATGACCATCACCCCTATTCTGTTTCTATTGCCGGGCGCGCTGTTTTTCTCGGTCTACGTTATCTTTCCGATTTTCCAGTCTTTCTACATTTCCACATTCGAGTGGAACGGATTGGGCGATTTACAAGAGCAAGGTCGGTATGTCGGTCTGCAGAACTATCAAGAGCTCTTTTACTACGATCGCAATTTCGAGATTTCTTTGTGGAACAACGTTCGCTGGCTTGTGCTTTATTTGTTGGCCATACCCGCCGGGCTGTTCATTGCGTTGTTCCTGAACCAGACCATTGTTGGGATTCGGGTATACAAATCCTTGTTCTTTTTTCCTTTTGTCATCAGTCAAGTGGTTGTGGGGTTGGTCTTTGGCTGGTTCTATCTGCCTAATGACGGATTGTTCGATGTGCTGGTTGGATGGATCGGTATAGACGTCAAAGGCGGTGTGATCGGCAACCCGAATACAGCCACCTACGGCATCATTGCTGCCGGCCTCTGGCCGCAGACGGCCTATTGCATGATTTTGTATCTGACAGGTTTGAATGCCGTGGATCCCGAACAGATCGAAGCGGGACGTCTTGATGGTGCAAAAGGTTGGCGGATGCTTTGGCATGTGATTTTGCCACAACTGCGTCCTGCAACATTCATTGCATTTGTTGTGACGATCATTGGCGCTTTGCGCAGCTTTGACCTGATTTCAATCATGACGAACGGAGGACCGTTTGGCTCGACCCGTGTTCTGTCGTTCTACATGTTTGAAAAAGCACTCTCGGAATATGGTTTCCGCATGGGGTATGGCTCGGCCATTGCCGTCGTACTTTTCCTGATCATGCTCATTTTTATCGGCTACTTCCTGTGGCAGATGTATCAAGACGAAAAAGCCCTGCGGCGCTGAACGAGGATACGGACAAATGTTCCCAACCCCTATCGAAAAGCGCTCTCAGTCGGCGCAACTGACGTATCAGGCCATGGTGCCGCTGGCTCTAATTTTATGGCTACTACCTTTGATCGCCGTCGCCGTATTCTCGATCAAGCCCCTGGCAGATTTTACGCAAGGCAACTACTGGGGACTGCCGTCTTCTTTTGAGGGTATCAATAATTATACACGGGTTTTTACAGACAGCCCGATGCCAAGATATCTTTGGAACTCGGTCCTCATTACGGTGCCCACTGTCATCGGTGTTGTGGCGCTTAGTTGCATGACGGGGTTCGCGCTTGGGATTTATCGTTTTCGTGGAAACCTGCTGATATTCTTTATGTTCATCGCAGGAAACTTTGTCCCATTTCAAATTCTCATGGTGCCGGTGCGTGATTTGACCCTCGGTTTGGGGCTTTATGATACCAAGGCAGGACTGGTTTTGTTTCACATCGCCTTTCAAACAGGGTTTTGTACGCTCTTTATGCGCAATTTTATTCGCGCGTTGCCGTTTGAACTGATTGAAGCCGCGCGCGTCGAAGGTGTCGCGGAATGGCGGATCTTTTGGTACATTGTCCTACCACTTATGAAGCCAGCAATTGCTGCGCTTGCTGTCCTGATCTTCACCTTTATCTGGAATGATTATTTTTGGGCTATCGTACTGACACAGGGCCCAGACGCGCAGCCAGTCACCGCAGGAATCACCAGTTTTAATAGCCAGTTCATCGCGCAATATCATTTGATGAGCGCGGGTAGCATTGTGGCTGCCCTACCGCCGGTGCTTATGTTTTTTATGATGCAGCGGCATTTTATTGCGGGATTGACCCTTGGGGCGGTTAAGTGATCCGAACTTGGGTTCTGCAGGACGATAGGCAGAGCTTGGTTCTGGCCTCGTGTCAGGATCGCTTGCCCGAGATCGTGTACTGGGGCGCGCGCCTTTCAGAGAGCGATGACCCTGAGAGTGTTGCGAGGGCAGTGAAACTGGATGTCACCGGGGGAATGCTGGACGTCAATCCGGATATGTCGATTTGTCCCGAGGCAAGGCAAAGCTTTCCGGGGCAGCCGGGCCTTTCCTTACGCCTTGAAAATGGGCAGCCTCTGCATCCCAAATTTCGTTTCCTATCTGCAGATCGGGATACGGACAGGTTGACGCTGGCCTTTATTGATGAGCGTGCGCAGCTGCACTACACAGCCCATCTGGAACTTGATCCGGAAACACATATCATAACCACCTGGGCTGAAATCGAGGCAAAACAGAGCCTTGTTTTTCTTGATTGGTTGTCGGCGCCTGTGTTCCCGGCCCCGCAATTCGGGGACGAGATTCTGGATTTTTCGGGTCGTTGGTGCGGTGAATTTCAAATGAATCGTACCCAATGGTCTGCCGGAATGCGATTTCGTGAAAACCGGACTGGACGCACTGGACATGAGCATTTTCCAGGAGTCCTATTACCGTGTCATGGGGCGACGAACACGCAAGGCGAGGCCTATGGTTTTCACTATGGTTGGTCTGGAGGTCACCGAATGGTGGCGGAGGAATTGCCCGACGGCCGTCGTCAGATCCAGTTTGGACATGCGGCGGGATCGCAGGCGACCCCAAAGCAGCATTTCGCCACAGCGCCACTTTATTCGACTTATTCAGGGCAGGGGCTGAACGGGTGCGCTGTTGCGTTTCAGCGGCACCTGCGCGATCGCATCGTTCAATATCCTAAGCCTGACAGAATGCGCCCTGTGCATTATAACTGTTGGGAAGCGGTCTATTTTGACCATAATCTGCCAGAACTAAAAGATATTGCCAGTTGCGCGGCCAGGCTTGGAGCTGAACGATTTGTTCTGGATGATGGTTGGTTTCATAATCGTACCGATGATACGCGCGCTCTATCGGATTGGGTCATAGACGCACGTAAATACCCTGATGGACTGACGCCTTTGATCCGTCACGTGCATGGTTTGGGGATGACCTTTGGCATTTGGTTCGAACCCGAGATGATCAATCCGGACAGCGAGGTTTATCGGGATCATCCCGATTGGGCGTTGGGCGATGTGGATCAGGTTCTTGGTCGTCACCAAAAAGTATTGGATATGGCGCGTGCAGATGTGCGGGCATATTTATTTGATAGGATTTCCGCAATCCTCGCTGAGAATGATATTGATTACATCAAATGGGATCATAATCGTGTCCTGCCAATGACTGATGCCGATCAGGCGCATGGGGCATATGCCTTGATCGATCAGGTGCGCAGGGCGTTTCCCAATGTTGAGATTGAAAGTTGCGCCAGCGGCGGTGGTCGCATTGACTTTGGTATTTTGGCACGGACCCATCGTGTTTGGCTCAGCGACAGCAACGATGCCTTGGAGCGGCTGAGAATTCAACATAATGCAGCACTGTTTTTGCCGATGGTTGTAACAGGTAGTCACGTTGGCCCGCGCCACTGCCATACTTCTGGGCGCACCATAGATATGGGGTTTCGGGCTTGGGTGGCGGCGCAGCGCCACATGGGTTTCGAGATGGATCCGCGTGAATTGACCGAGGACGAAACCCGGATTCTGTGCAACGTCACCAATTGGTGGAAATCCAACCGATCGTGGATGACGACTGCGGATATCTTGCGTCTGGACAGTGCTGATCCTGCTGTCCTTGCAGAACAGCAGATCGCCCGGGACGGCGCACGTTTTGTCGTTTTTGCGGGTAAGGCAGAAACTTCACGCCAAATTTTGCCACGCCCGCTTCGGCTTGCAGGTCTGGATCCCAAGGCGCATTATCGAGTGTCATTAGCCAATCGGGCTGATGTTGAAACGCTGTCCCGGGGGCAGCCTTTGCTTAAATCCGACTCTTTTGACGCCAGTGGGCAATTCCTTATGTCGCAGGGGGTTACACTGCCATGGCGCTTTCCTTTAACTATGTGCGTGTTGGATGGCAGCCGCCTTTGACCGCGAGCCCTTGAGGAGAATTCGCCATGATTGATGCACAATTCCGCGATTTACAGAACACGTCGGTTTTTATCACCGGTGGCGGATCGGGCATTGGTGCTTCGCTGACCGAGGGATTTCTTCGGCAGGGTGCCAAAGTTGCGTTTGTCGGTCGATCTGACGCACAGGAATTTGTTGACGAGATGGCCGAGGCGACAGGCAACCGTCCTTTGTTCATCCAATGTGACATTACGGATGTGTCCCGCCTGCAAGCCGCTGTTTCCCAAGCAGCCGAGGCCCATGGCGCCGTGCGAGTGCTGGTCAATAATGCTGCTAATGATCAGCGTCATGAGACACTTGAAACCGATGAAAGCTTTTGGGACTGGTCGCAGTCTATAAACCTGAAGGCATATTTTTTCGCATGCCAAGCTGTGATCCCCGGAATGAAGGCCGGCGGAGGAGGATCAATCGTGAACTTTAGCTCGATCAGCTATATGATGGGCAATGCGGGATATCCGTCTTACACAACTGCAAATGCAGGGATCACTGGTATGACGCGCAGTCTGGCGCGTGAATTCGGTCCCGACAATATTCGGGTAAACGGTTTGGCGCCGGGCTGGGTGCTGACGCAAAAACAGTTGGACAAATGGGCCTCGCCAGAAGCGCTGTCTGCGCATCTCGACCGGCAGTGTATCAAAGAGCATTTGGCCCCCGATGACATCGTTGGAACAACCCTCTTTATGGCATCTAACCTGAGCCGGATGATGACGGGACAGCTTTTGGCTGTAGATGGCGGCGTGGTCGTGACGGGATGAGTTTGAGTGCGCAGATTTCTTGGGTGGCAGTGGATTGGGGGACGTCACATCTCAGGGTGTGGCTTATGGACAGCGCGAACACCGTGTTGGCGGGTCGTCAGTCTACCGACGGTATGTCACGGTTGGCGACAAACGAATATGGTGCTGCACTTCATCGTCTAGTCCCCGAGTTGAATGGTTGCGAAGAGATCCCTGTAATCTGCTGTGGCATGGTTGGGTCTCGTCAGGGCTGGGCCGAAGCGCCCTACGCTCTGGCGCCTTGCAAGCCGCCGGGCATAGATGCAGCGACCTGTTTGCGAAATGGGGCTTTGAATGTTTGTATCCTTCCGGGTGTAAAACAAATGTCCCCGCCGGATGTTATGCGCGGAGAAGAAACCCAAATCGCAGGTTTTCTAAAAACCCATTCAGGGTTTGACGGTGTCATCTGCCTGCCGGGCACCCATAGCAAATGGGTTCATATTAGCGCGGGAGAGATTGTCAGCTTCAGAACGTTCATGACGGGTGAAATGTTTGATCTTTTGGGGCGTCAATCCGTCTTGCGGCACTCGATAGCAGAGGACGGTTGGGATGTTGACGCGTTCGAGTCTGCCCTGTCAGACGCGCTCTCGCGTCCCGGAGACATAGCGGCGCGCCTTTTTTCACTGCGGGCTGCGCAATTGGTTAGAGACCAATCTCCACAAACGGCACGTGCAAAATTGTCTGGTCTTTTGGTTGGAATAGAGCTTGCCGCTGCTCGCCCTTATTGGTTGGGCCAACCGATAGCTATTATTGGTGCAGATGCCTTGGCGCAGATTTACACGGATGCACTTATCGCCCAAGGAGGGTCCGTTACGCGTGTGTCGGGGTTGGATATAACGCTACGGGGACTGTGCGCGGCCTACTCCCAAATTAAGGAAAATACCGAATGACCCGCCCTTTGATCGCCATTTTACGGGGCCTGCGTCCGGATGAAGCTGAACTGATGACCGATGCGCTGATTGATGCGGGCATTGCTTTGATTGAAGTTCCTTTGAACTCTCCGGATCCACTGCAGAGTATCGCACGCATGCGCAAACGAGCTGGAGACCGGGCCATCATTGGCGCTGGGACTGTGTTGGATGTTGCCGCTGTGCAGGCATTAAAACAGATTGGCGCCCAGATGGTTGTATCGCCCAACTGCAATCCAGAAGTTATTGCGGCCACCAAAGCTGCTGGAATGGCGTCTTACCCGGGCGTCCAGACTGCGACTGAATGCTTTACGGCCATCGATCATGGCGCCGATGGGCTGAAGTTCTTTCCTGCTGGATTGGTTGGAACGGAGGGTCTTAGGGCACTGAAGGCTGTTCTTCCTGCCGAAATTCCGACCTATGCGGTGGGTGGTGTAAACCCGGATAATATGCGCGACTGGCTGGCAGCTGGTGTCACGGGTTTCGGCATTGGGTCCAGCCTGTACAAGCCGGGTAAATCCGTGACCGACGTTGCTCTGGCAGCCAGCCAGACTGTTTCTGCCTATGATGCCGCCATTTGTTAGAAGCAGGCGACACCGAAGGTCGCAAATGATCGAGCAGTTGAGGTGTTCGCGACTGTAGGGTTCTTGGATGACCTACATTGATCGGATGTCTAACGTCTCGCCGCGCCTGATGGCCATGGGAATGATGGTGCTAAGCTCGGTTGGGATTAGCTTTGGGGGGCTGATCGTGCGCTCCATGCAAGAGGCGGACGCCTGGCAGATCAGTTTCTATCGGTCACTTGCTTATGCGAGCACGATCGCTTTTGTGATTGTGTGGCGGTATCGCGGACGTGTTGGAACGCAGATCCGGGCAGTCGGTCGCATTGGATTTCTGGCTGCTGCGATGTCGGCATGCGCGGGCATGGCATTCCTGCAATCGTTGTTTCACAGCAGTGTGGCAACGACGTTATTCATCATGGCTGCCATTCCTTTTGTCACGGCATTGGTTGCCTGGTTCGTTTTACGAGAAAGGTTGGCACCAATCACGGCCTTGACTATGGCTGTTGCTGCAGCGGGAGTCGCGATCATGGTTGGCGATGGAGTCTCAGCAGGCAGCGGGTATGGGACCCTTATGGCGCTGGTATGTGTGCTTTGTTTTTCGATTTACGCGGTGGTGCTACGATACAAACGGGCGGTGGATATGCTGCCGGTGTTGATGTTTTCGGGAATATTTCTTGCAGGGATTTCGGTCACAGTACGTTGGGGTGATCTGGCAGTTCCGATGCATGATCTGATGTTGTGTCTCTTGCTCGGGGGGATCCTGTCAGCTTTTGGTAACTTGTTTTTCCTGGCGGCATCCCGTGCACTGGCTGCGGCAGAGCTGACATTGTTCATGTTGCTGGAATTTGCTTTAGGCCCCGTTTGGGTATGGCTTTTTGTGAACGAAGTACCCACAGGTCCGGCTGTCATGGGTGGATTTTTGGTAATTTTGGCCGTTTTGACAAGAGCACTTTACGAAAGCAGCGCTGGACGCAAACTGTAAATTGTTGGGCCGTTATGGCTTATTGAATCAGTAGATTGTTCATTTCTTTTTGGTTTTCAGGGGGGAGGTTGCTGTCCATGGTAACCTTGGGAAATACCCCTTTGCAGTGACGAGGACGCTACAAATAAACCGCTTTTTGTATGTCATACACTCACGCCCCGATCTGCTTTGGGACCGGCTCTCCTAAAGACTTTTACCCAATGATGTGTATCGCATGTATGATAAAAGGTATTTTGCCAAAGGGGTTGCAACCTGAGGCATAAGAGCGATCCCTTCGCCAAGCGTGTGCTGTGTCCATTCAAATCCTTCAATGAAGGTCCAAATGTATAGAGTTACTTCATGCGAATAGGCGGCAACCTATCCCGCTATGCGGGTGAGTAGCAGACAGGTTTCACTGTTGGAGACACCCGGGATTGCCCGCAGTCCTCTGAGTGCTTGATCAAAATCCGACAGATTGTTGCATTCGAGGTTCACGACCAAATCCCATGCCCCATTGGTGGAATGAACCTGAGACACTTGTGGTAATTTAAACAATGCACGGGAGATTCCACGCGTGATCTGTCCCCGAAGGGAAATAAATGATACGGCCCGCACGGATTGTTCTGGCGCTGTGTTGGTTTCAATTGTGAACCGCGTAATTTGACCGGATGCTTGCAAACGATCCAACCGTGTACGCACAGTTGCCCGAGTCACATCAAGCATTCCTGCAAGTTCTGTAACTGATTTGCGCGCATCCTGCCGTAGGGCCGCGATAAGCGATTTGTCTGTTTCATCAAGAGGTATCATGCCAAAATGATAAATGTTATGATCATTCTGAACAATAATAAAATCGTATTGATCAATTTATAAGTACATTTTGATCAATAGAGTTGGATACATTCAACGTATTCAACAAATGTAGGAGCTGCTCATGGTTAAAACATGCGCGCTTATAGGAGCCCCGATAGAAACCGGGGCGTCACAAGGCGGATGCGTGATGGGCCCGGCAAGCCTGCGCACGGCTGGTTTGGCCAAAAGCATTACAGAACTGGATTGGCAGGTTAACGATCTGGGGGATCTGGCAATTCCAGCTCAGAAACCCACACCTCACCCCAACAGATCCCTGCACCATTTAGCGGAAACCATTGCTTGGACAACGACACTTCGCTTGGCGGCACAGGAAGCTTTGGTGGAGTATGATTTGCCAATATTTTTGGGTGGTGATCATTCCATGGCTGCGGGGACGGTCGCGGGAATGTGCGATTATGCAACAGACCAAGGACGCCCGGTTTTTGTTTTGTGGTTGGATGCGCACAGTGATTTCCATTCGCTGGACAGTTCACAAAGCGGTAACCTGCATGGGACGCCTGCAGCTTATTTTACCGGACAGCCAGGTTTCGACGCCTTTCCACCGATCCGGCAGGCGGTCGATCCACGCCGGATTTGCATGATGGGTTTGCGCTCTGTTGATCCCGCAGAACGGGGCCGGATCATGGACCTTGGAGTGGATGTCCAAGACATGCGCGCCATTGATGAAACAGGGGTTTTGATACCTCTGAAAAACTTTTTAAAGCATGTGCAGGCTGAGAATGGCCTGCTACATCTGAGCCTTGATGTGGATTTTTTGGATCCCTCGATTGCGCCTGCTGTCGGCACAACTGTTCCCGGAGGCGCCACATTCCGAGAAGCCCATCTTATTATGGAGGTCTTGTGTGATAGTGGCTTGGTCCGCTCTCTTGATCTTGTGGAACTCAATCCATTTTTGGACGAACGCGGCAAGACGGCTTCGCTTTTGGTTGAATTGACCGCCTCGCTTTTGGGACGCAGGGTATTAGACCGCCCCACTCGTGCATTTGCAAATTGACGGAGTTCACTATGACCCTTGCCCCATCACCGCTGGCTTTTGTGCCTTTTGTATCTGTTGCCAATATGATGAACCTTGTCAGTCATGTAGGCCTTGATATTTTTCTATGTGAGCTTGCAGATCAGATTGAGGCTGATTTTCGACGCTGGCCAGAATTTGACAAAACGCCACGCTTGGCGAGCCATACGACAGATGGTGTCATAGAGCTGATGCCAACGGCAGATGCGGAGGCCTACGGCTTCAAATATGTGAATGGCCACCCTGGCAACTTGCGTTGTGGGCATCAGACGGTGACAGGGTTTGGTGTGCTGGCCGATGTTGCGACGGGCTATCCTGTTCTCATGACTGAAATGACATTGCTGACGGCCCTGCGGACCGCAGCAACATCAGCAATGGCTGCGCGTTATCTGGCACCATCTGGCGCCCGTTGTATGGCGATTATCGGCAATGGAGCGCAGTGTGAATTTCAGGCGGTCGCATTTCGGTCAATCTGTGGCATCAGACAGATCAGGCTTTATGATATTGATACAACGGCGACCGCAAAAGCCATGGGTCATCTGACGGAGCTTGGTTTTGATGTGACTGTGTGTTCATCGGTAGCAGAGGCCGTTCAAGGCGCCCAGATCCTGACAACCTGCACGGCTGACAAGCAATTTGCGACGATCCTGTCGGACAATTTGGCAGGTGCCGGTGTTCATATCAACGCAATAGGCGGCGACTGTCCCGGCAAAACAGAATTGCACAGGGACATTTTGATGCGATCTGATATTTTCGTTGAATATCCGCCACAAACAAGGATCGAAGGAGAAATCCAGCAGCTTGCTACCGATCATCCAGTGACCGAACTGTGGCAAGTCATCTCTGGCATGGCTGCTGGTCGCCAAAGCCCGTCGCAGATTACATTGTTTGACAGCGTCGGGTTTGCGGTCGAAGACTTTTCTGCACTGCGCTATGTTCAACGACGCGTGCGGGGCACTGGCTTTACCCAGCCACTCGATATGCTGGCTGATCCAGACGATCCACGAGATCTGTTTGGTATGCTGCGACGTTCAAAATCATCTTAAAAAAGGCTGAATTGTGCAGAGGCAAAAGGTCTTGCAATGCTCATGACGCAGAAAGTGATTGTTGTTGTAAGTAGAAATCCGAGACCCAAAACAAAAGCAGTGGATAAGACAACAGGCAGTTGCCGATACATGTCCGAAAGTGAGGACTGGAAACGCGAATAGATCATAATGAAGTCCTTGGGCAGCACCTGAAAAGAGGTTAATACATCCCTACTCCAAACCCTGGATCACGCCAAAATCACAAGCGCGTGCGACTGGTGTTCATAGATGGAGTGTCGGCGCAACGAGCGGCGCCAGAGCCGTCGCACCATCTGGTATCTGAACGAAACTGACCGAATGTTGACGATATTGACATCTACACCCGTGTCGCCCACCGTCATCTGGTCCGTAATCCAATCAGAAAGAGACGCCGATGGATGATCGTTCGCCCAGTTCGCGTTGCATTGTTGCGGTAACTGCCAAGCGTTTTGCCATACCTCTGGCAGAGATCCTGTCGGACGCCAAACATGGCGATCATACACATTTCGAGCTCATCACGGTGACTGTCAGCCTTGCCGATGGCACATCGGGCACGGGCTATACCTATACCGGAGGCAAAGGCGGGCATGCGATCAAGGCTATGCTGGATCATGACCTCGCACCATTTTTGATCGGACAATCTGCTCAGGATGTCGAAGCATTATACGACGCCATGCAATGGCATGTGCATTACGTTGCACGGGGCGGTATAGCCAGCTTCGCCATCTCGGCGGTCGACATTGCGCTTTGGGATCTTCGGTGTCGATTGGCGCACCAACCTTTGTGGCAGTTAGCAGGTGGCGCCAATGATCGCTGTCAAGCTTATGCAGGGGGTATCGACCTGAACTTTCCATTGCCCAAGTTATTGACGTCCATACAAGGGTACATAGATCGCGGCTTTAACGCGGTTAAGATTAAGATCGGTCAGCCGACACTCGCAGAAGACATAGATCGCATCGCCGCTGTGCGAAACTTGATCGGGCCAGAATGTGTTTTCATGGTCGACGCGAATTATGCGATGTCTGTTGATCAGGCAATCGCGGCGGCGCAGGCAATGACGCCCTATGACATCACATGGTTCGAAGAGCCCACGATCCCGGACGATTACAAAGGATACGGGCGCATCGCAGAAGCAACTGGAATGCCTTTGGCGATGGGTGAAAACCTGCATACAATTCATGAATTTGAACAGGCATTTGCCGATGCGCGCCTGTCGTTTGTGCAGCCGGATGCTTCGAACTGCGGAGGGATCACAGGATGGCTGCGGGTCGCGCAGCTTGCAGCCTCGCACCAGGTGCCCGTTTGCAGTCATGGAATGCAGGAATTGCATGTCAGTCTTGTGTCGAGCCAGTCTCATGGCGGTTGGCTTGAGGTGCACAGCTTTCCCATAGATGCGTATACAACGCGTCCGCTCAAAATTGAAAACCATTATGCCGTCGCACCCTCTGAACCGGGGATAGGGGTTGTTTTTGACTGGGCAAAACTGGAAGCGGCCCATGATCGCAGCTTGACCTGAGATAGGATGGGGTGGCCTTGGTCAGTCCGGACATCGCAGATTTTTTCAAAGTAGCATTTGATAAAATTACGGTCTCAAGAAGGCATAAAGATCAGCGCAAAAGTTGGATCTGCGTCTTGATCCCGCCAGCGGTCCACCGGTCCAATGCCTTGTTGTGGATTAGTGGTCATCATTTCTGACAGCATTATGCCACGATTTAGGCAAACCGGTGGCGCAACATCCTATGCAGCTGCTGACATATTTTTGGCCGAATCGGTCCATGAAAAAATCTAGAATCATGTGATCTGACCAAGTTTTGCTTCAACCCAAACCGCTTACACGTTGCATTTGGCATCTCAAAATGTGGCAAAAGGACAATTTTCACGGGAATGTGAGGCCTTATTCTGAAGAATTAGGATGAGTTTGCCCCAAGTTCGCCTTAATTTGGGCTTAGTTATTTCTGGATGTGTGGATGGCCGTGCCAATTGAGGTGCGGCGACGGATAAAGTGCGGTGGGATATGGCAACTTCTATTTTTGGAACAATTGGCGCGGATAACTTGACCGGAACGGTCGAGGGCGAGAAAATCTTTGGTGATCTCGAAAACGATACGATAAACGCTGGCGACGGCGACGACTCTTTGTATGGACAAGGTGGCGATGACTCGCTGATCGCCGGCGATGGTCACGACAAGGCGTTTGGCCAAGCGGGTGATGACATCATCGACGGCGGCGACGGTAACGATACGATTCATGGCGGCAGCGGTGATGATTCTATCTCAGGCGGCATTGGTGACGATGAAATCCACAGTGGTGCGTCTACCACGGGCGACACCATAGAGGGTGGATCAGGAAACGACCTGATTAAAATTAAAAAATCAGCGGCGGGCGCTACTGCTAATGGGGAAGCCGATGACGACACGATCATCGGAGGGTCGGGTAACGACACGATTGATGGTGGTGCTGATGACGACCTGCTGAAAGGAAACGATGGTGATGATTCAATCCTCAGTGGCGGAGGTGATGACACAGTCAAAGCTGGAGGCGGGGACGACTTTGT
>JAYQEA010000003.1:0-79193 GCA_038138625.1 Roseivivax sp. | reverse complement strand
GCCGATAGGAATAGGAAGCACCATGAACAAGTGGTTCTCTGTGAGCTGTGGCACAATGCTTTGGTTTACAATTTCTAAAGCGCACCAAATTGTCATAACTGCGTAAATAAAAAACGCTAACTTATTCATGAAAGAGGTCATCATCACTTTGTTTGCTTTTGGGTTCCAGTAGATTTCTCTATCAAGTGTGAATTGGTCTGATGATTTGAAGGGCACTTCATGCTCTTTTCCATCAAATGTGAACTTCCAAGCAACTGTTACCGTTATGAAGGCTGTTGCGTCTGTCTGCTGTTCGCGCGAGTCGTTTACGGGGCTTGCTTTAACCCTAATCCATTTTGCGGTTGCATAGCTTTTGTGCATTTTCCAGAGTGCTAAAAAGAAGAACGAAACGGTGACGACAACCCAGTAAATTATTTTCTCCACTCTATTTTGGAAGCTAATCACTTCTTCATGCAAAAACTGTGTTTCGATAAAGCCAATTATTAACATGGGTGCAAATAATACTGCTGGCACCGATATGAGGATCAGTTTTACGTTATTGGCAAAATCGTTACCACCAAGATTCATGAACGCTTTATTCTTTCAACACCTTACAGTCTCACTCAATTCCACATCTACAGCATTACGGAAATAAATCACCAATTCAACCTCGCCGCGCCGACCACAGTTAGAGCAGCGTTAATTGTTCTTAATCTGTGCGATCGTCTGCAATCCCTTAGCCATAAATGTAGCAAGAGGCACATTGGCTTGATGGCGACAGCAAGCACACTGAAGGTTAATCCAGTGTGCAGGGATGAGTGGAAGTTGGGCGATTTTTACAGTGTAGGTAAAATCCTACGTCCAGAAAATCTTACCAAGTTTAAATTTCCAGCTCAAAAAACGAACTACTACTGAACTATGTAATAAAAAGGACCAAGCAAAATTTGCTAAGTCCTTGTTTTTTTTGGCGCACCCGAGAGGATTCGAACCTCTG
This sequence comes from Roseivivax sp., assembly GCA_038138625.1. Lineage (GTDB taxonomy): Bacteria > Pseudomonadota > Alphaproteobacteria > Rhodobacterales > Rhodobacteraceae > JAQXDR01. The sequence goes on along the minus strand of JAYQEA010000003.1, from coordinate 78,220 downwards.
GCCTCTGCCTTCGGAGGGCAGCGCTCTATCCAGCTGAGCTACGGGTGCCTATAAAGTGGGTCTTAGGACAAATTCCCAATACCCGCAATCGCAAATCATGCTGTTATGCAAACAACTCGTGTGCCAGTTCCAGAGCATCTACCAGAACGTCTACCTCGGATCTGGTATTGTACATTCCAAAGGATGCCCTGCAGGTCGCCGATACCCCCAGATGTTCCATTAAAGGACCCGCACAATGTTGTCCCGCCCGAACGGCAACTCCCCGTTTGTCCAATATCGTAGAAATATCGTGGGCATGGGCTGCTCCATCCAAGGTGAAGCTAAAGATCGCGCCTTTGTCTTTGGCCTGACCTTGCACATTCAACCAGTTCAGATCATCTAAGCGCAAACGCGCATAGTGACACAGATCTTGTTCATGCGCGGCGATCTTGTCCATACCTGTTGCCATCATGTAGTCCAATGCGGTCCCCAGCCCAATGGTTTGCACGATACCGGGCGTGCCGGCTTCGAACTTCATCGGTGCATCATTGTATGTCACAAAATCACGGTGGACCTCGCGGATCATATCGCCGCCTCCCATAAAGGGACGCATTTCTTGCATCCGATCCTTGCGGACAAACATCGCTCCTGATCCGCTCGGACCATACAGCTTGTGTCCCGTAACCGCGTAAAAATCGCACCCGATGTCATCTACACAAACAGGCATATGAACTGCAGCCTGACTGCCATCGACAAGAACAGCAACACCCCGGTCCCGTGCCGCCGTCGAAATCGCGGTGACATCCACCACAGTGCCCAAAACATTGGACATCTGTGTCACCGCGACAAGGCGGGTTCGTGGACCAATGGCATCTATGATCGCCTGCGCATCCAGGCTCCCATCGGGGGCGGTCTCGACCCATTTCAGATGGACCCCCATACGTTCTCGCAGAAAATGCCAGGGGACTATGTTTGCGTGATGCTCCATCACGGACAGCACAATCTCGTCACCAGGCTGTAACATTTCCATTGCCCAGCCATAGGCAACCATATTGATACCTTCGGTAGTGCCAGTGTTGAGGACGATCTCGGTCTCATCACGAACACCAAGAAACCGTGCAACAATGCCGCGAACAGCCTCATACCGTTCGGTTGCCAGATTTGATAAAAAGTGAAGGCCACGATGCACATTGGCATATTCCTCGGAATACGCACGCGTGATTGCATCAATCACAACCTGTGGCTTCTGCGCGGATGCGCCGTTGTCTAGGTAAACAAGCGGTTTGCCGTTCACCTCGCGCGACAAAATCGGAAAATCCGCACGTATTGCTTCTACATCATACATTCGACAACTCCGCCGGACCAACGCCCATCATTATCAAGACGATAGCCCCTAGAACACTAATACCGATAAAGGCCAACGCCACACCTCCCACAGCACGCCAGACACTGCCAAAGCCTGCAACCACGTCAAGGAACTGAACATACACCCACAGGATGATCAAAACCGACGCCGTCTGCAAAAGGCGCAAAAGGTCCTGACCACCAACAAGAGCGACAAGGCTGGTCGCAAAGCTCATCAACCCAAGCATGAGTTCTGTCCAAATGACAACAACGGCAACATGCGACCATTCGGCCCTACCGCCCAAAATTCGCGCCACCATCCAAAATGCACAAATCAGAAGCGGCAAAACAATGGCCCGTACCAAAATGATCATGGCCGGCGAAAAAGCCACGTCACCTTGCAGGCTGTCTTCGCCCGAGAGCAATAAAGCCGGGAGCATAGCCAAAGGTGACAAAACAACCGAAAGATCAGCCTCCGTCCATAACACGTCTTGCTTAAGATGCAGTTTGACCAACCTGTCTGCGGCCGCTTGCGGGCGGGCCAAGGTGTCTCTTACCAGCTCGGCTAAACCCGCGGCAGTCATGCGGCAACTCCACGTTCAACAACCCACAACCCGCGAAGCCAAAACCACAAAAACAAACCCAAAAGTACCAATCCGGTCACATTTTGCGCGGGGCCCGGACCAATAAAACCTTCGACCAACCCGTTCAGCAAGGTGACCGGAGAGACCGCCAAAAAAGCCCAGAAAAGGGCCAAACGCGCCCCGAAAAAGCTGCCCTGACCGCCGACCAAAGCAGCTAAAAGATGTGATAAACCTGCGACTAAGTACAAAATAAGCGGCAGGATAAAGATCAAGCCAAGCAACAGGGCCCCTAACAACGGGCCTAGGTCAACCTGATCCAGATGACTCTGACGGGCGGTGGCTGGCCACCGCGAAACGAAGAGTAAAAAACACCCCGCCATCACCATCGCAAGAGCACGGTCTTCCCGCGGGCCATCACGCAACATCGCACGAACGACGCGTCCAGGCCCCCGATATGTCGCAACGATGCGCTGGGTGACAGACATTCAGGGCTCCCTACGCCGCAACAGCCAGTTTTCCACTAGATCGGTAATTTCGTCTTGCAGGGCTACGTCTTCAACCTCAGCGACAGCCTCTGCGACAAAGGCAATTGTCATGAGGTCCGTGGCCGTACCCCGATCGATGCCCCGCGCCCTGAGATAAAACAACGCCGCCTCGTCTATCGCACCCGATGTTGATCCATGCGAACACACCACGTCATCTGCATAGATTTCAAGTTCGGGTTTGGCGAGAAACTGGCTGTCATCATCGAGCAAAAGAGACTGGCTGATCTGGTACCCATCCGTTTTTTGCGCACCCGCTTTTACCAAAATCTTGCCTTGGAACACGCCGACCGCCCCATTTCGGAGCACTTTTTTGAACACCTGACGGCTTTCACAGTTCTCAGCATCATGCGTAACAAAGACCGTATCATCATGATGAAATGCGCCATCGCCCAGACACGCGCCGGCCACATGCGCGACCCCGTCATCACCCGTTAATTCCACGACCACCTCATTGCGCGTTAAAACGCCATTGGCGGTCAGCGTAAACGTCTTGAAAGTCGACGCCTCGCAAAGCCGGGCAAAGATATGACTGACGGTGCGTCGTTCATGATCCCGACCTTGCATGCGAATATGGTGACACTGCGCATTTGCTGCCACCTCAACTTCCATACAGGCGTTGAGTCTCGCCGCAGCAGGTCCAGTTTCCAAAATTGTAACAGAGGCTTGCGGTTCGATCTTGATGCAGTGGTGCAACATGGCATCGGACGTTTCAGACACATGACGGTAGATGAGCGAAATGGGCTTTTGGGGCGTTTGCGTTACGCGGATCAGCACGCCATCTGTCGCGCATGCAGTGTTCAAAGACGCCAACGGGCGCGCAACTGGAGTTTGGCCGCGCGTCTCTAACACACCATAGATATCGCTGGCCCACAGTAAATCGGGGGCATCCGCCAAGCGATGGATTTCAATCCCATCAAGATCAAGCGCATCTGAAGCATCGGCGTCATAGACACCATCAACAAAGACTACCTTCAAGCACTCAAGATCCGAAAAGATGGGTGCTTCGTCGGTAACCAACCGAGCAGCTGGTAGTGCGTCGACCTCAACCAGCGTCTCCGGCCGCGTGTATTTCCAATATTCGTCACGCCGCGTTGGCAGACCGAGGTTTTCGACACGGCTTAGTGCGTCGCGCCGGGCCGCTTCGGAAAACCCGCCAACGGGCCGCGAGACATGAGACAAGCGCTCTTGAGTTGCATCAGCCTTGTATTTGGGCAAAGCCATCAAGCTGTCTCCTTAAGGATGTCTGCATAGCCGTTCTTTTCGACTTCCAGCGCCAATTCGGGCCCGCCTGATGTGACCATCCGTCCGTTGGCCATGATATGCACCACATCAGGTTTGATGTGATCGAGCAGTCGTTGGTAATGCGTAATCACAAGGAATCCGCGGCCAGCGTCGCGCAAGGCGTTCACGCCCTCGCTCACAAGCTTCATTGCATCCACATCCAGACCGCTGTCGGTTTCGTCCAAAATGCAAAGCTTGGGCTCCAGCATCGCCATTTGCAGGATTTCATTGCGCTTCTTTTCACCGCCCGAAAACCCGACATTGACAGGACGTTTCAGCATGTCCGCGTCAATTTTCAGCGACTTCGCCTTTGCTCGCACGGATTTCAGGAAATCGGTTGCAGACATTTCCTCTTCGCCGCGTGCTTTTCTTTGTGAATTCACTGCTGTGCGAAGAAACGTCATATTGCCGACGCCAGGGATCTCGACCGGATATTGAAACGCCAAAAACATGCCTGCGGCAGCGCGTTCCTCCGGCTCCATTTCAAGCAGGTCTTCCCCCAGCAAAGTGGCTGATCCTGCGGTGACCTGATACCCGTCACGCCCAGAAAGCACGTAGCTAAGCGTCGATTTGCCCGACCCGTTCGGCCCCATGATTGCATGCACTTTTCCAGCGTCTACAGTCAAATCGACACCTTTGAGGATTTGCTTGCCCTCTTCCTCAAGTTCGACGTGTAGATTTTTGATTTCCAACATCTTTTTATTCTTTCTTACTCAAGTGTAACAGCTGTGCCCGAGACGCTGACCATCAGCATGCTATCGGCCACAACTTCGTAATCCAGATCGACACCAACCACCGCGTCTGCTCCAAATGTCTGGGCCCGCTGCTCCAGTTCGTGCATGGCGACATCGCGCGCATCTTGCAGCTTTTCTTCGTATGCGCCGGATCGCCCACCGATAATATCGGTTATTCCTGCAAAAAAGTCGCGAACCACATTCGCCCCCATGATGGCCTCTCCGACTACGATGCCTTTGTAGCCAGTAATTTTGCGACCTTCGATCGAGTTGGTAGTCGTGATGATCATAGTGCCCCTTTCCCCTGCGGTCTTTCCTCGGATGCCATCGGCATGGCCGTGCATAGACAAACGCTGGATGTTACTTTCGAACCTTCATAATAAATTGCGCGACCAGGCTTCCCGTAAACCCCGACGTAAATGACAGTGCCGCAATCTGTCTAACTTCGAGCATATCCGTCAAAAGTTCGACGACGAGAGCGAACGCTGCACAAAAAAGGCCCGTCATCAATGATGTGACCAACACTTTCCCCAAGGCCTTCACCCTCCAACGCTCGCCATGATACCCCTGACGGCCGTTAAAACTGCCATCGTGAAGAACGCAGCGACCAAAGCCGTCGCCAAGGCAGAACCACCGACCAGCCCCTGTGTGTTGCCGCCACGCTTGCGCATGGCAAGGGTGACGAAAACCCCAAGGAAGACGCCAATGCCAACGCCTGCGTTTTGAAGCACGATAGCAGCCATTATCTTGTCCACACGATGCCGAGCAATTTAGCCGACTGAGCCTTCAAGCGAGATTGCCACCAACTGCTGTGCTTCCATGGCGAATTCCATGGGCAAAGCTTGCAGAACCTCCTTACAAAACCCATTCACAACCAGCGCGACAGCTTCTTCTTCGTCCATGCCACGCTGACGGCAATAAAACAGTTGGTCGTCATCAACCTTTGAAGTTGTCGCCTCATGTTCCACACGGCTGCTGTTGTTGCGAACTTCTATGTAAGGCACCGTATGCGCGCCACATTTATCTCCAATCAGCAAGCTGTCGCATTGGGTATAGTTCCTGCTGTCCTTTGCTTTGGGGTGCATGGACACGAGCCCGCGGTATGTATTTTGCGCTTTACCCGCACTGATCCCTTTGGAAACAATCCTGCTTTTCGTGTTTTTACCTAAATGGACCATCTTGGTGCCTGTGTCGGCCTGTTGATAGTTGTTTGTGATCGCGATCGAGTAAAATTCGCCCTGACTGTCATCACCGCGCAAGATACAGGACGGGTATTTCCATGTCACTGCTGAGCCGGTTTCGACCTGCGTCCACATGATCTTGGATCTCGCACCCCGACAATCGGCCCGTTTGGTGACAAAGTTGTATATCCCACCGCGCCCCTCTTCGTCTCCCGGAAACCAGTTCTGAACAGTCGAATATTTAACTTCGGCGTCTTCTTCGATGACAATCTCCACCACCGCAGCATGCAACTGACTGGTGTCACGCTGCGGCGCGGTACAGCCCTCGAGATAGCTAACGTAGGAGCCCTTGTCGGCAATGATCAAGGTCCGTTCGAATTGCCCCGTGTTTTCCGCGTTAATGCGGAAGTAAGTTGACAGTTCCATCGGGCAGCGCACACCGGGCGGAATATAAACAAATGACCCGTCAGAAAACACGGCCGTATTAAGCGTTGCATAAAAATTATCGCTCACAGGGACGACCGACCCAAGGTATTTCCGGACGAGCTCGGGATGCTCGCGGATGGCCTCTGATATCGAGCAGAAGATTACTCCCGCCTTTTTCAATTCGGCCTGAAAGGTCGTGCCAACGCTGACGCTGTCAAAAACGGCGTCGACAGCCACCTTGCGGCCCTCTGAAGGTGCGTTTTCAGCCCCCTCGACACCCGCTAGGATAAGTTGCTCTTTCAGCGGAATGCCCAGCTTTTCATAGGTTGCCAAAAGTTTGGGATCAACCTCATCCAGGGACTTTGGCTTTTCGACCATGCTTTTGGGACGCGCATAATAGTATTGGTCCTGAAAATCGATCTCCGGATAATCGACCATAGCCCAATCGGGCTCTTCCAGCCCGAGCCAACGCTCATAGGCTTTCAAACGCCACTCGGTCATCCATTCGGGTTCTTCGTTTTTTTCCGAGATAAGACGCACGATATCGGGGGTAAGCCCTTTTGGCGCATACTCCATTTCGATTTCGGTGTCCCAACCGTATTTATATGTGCTGACATCGCGAACTGCATCTACAGTCTGCTGATCAACGCCATCTTTAACTTTGGTCGTATCCAAAGCAGCCATGTCCGACCCTTCCCTGTCACGCCGCGCGGGCGCGGAATTTGTCATATGCGCTCAGCCAGCTTTTGGCAAAGCGCGCGATATCGTTTTGTGTCGTATCAAGCCCGAGGCTGACGCGTATCGCGCTGGCTGCGGTCACTTCATCATATCCCATGGCGCGCAATACACGACTGGTTCGCACCTTACCACTGGAACACGCACTGCCTGCGCTGATTGCGAAACCGGCAAGATCCATTTGCATCACCTGCGTTTCCCCTTTCCAACCCGGAGTGGCAAGGCATAGCGTGTTTGGCAACCGCGCCTGACCTTGTCCGACAAAAATAGTTTCCCGAGTTGCCGCGCCAAGGGTCTTTTCTAGAATGTTTCTAAGTTTTTCAACCTCAGACCATCGACCTGCGTCCAAATCCTTGACAGCAGCTACCGCAGCTGCGGCAAATCCGGCAATACCAATCAGGTTTTCAGTGCCGGAACGACGACCCATTTCCTGACCACCGCCTTTGATTCGAGCAGCCAAGTCGGTTCCCCGCGGCATGACGAGGGCACCGATCCCCTTTGGCCCACCAAGCTTATGCGCCGAAATCAGGGCCATACCGGCATTCAACCAGTTAAACGCCATCGGGATCTTGCCAAAGGCTTGCGTGGCATCTGTGACTGCCACACCGTCAAGCGCGTTTTGCAGGATCCCGGTTTCTGAATTCGCCACCTGCAATACGGTTGCTTTGGGGTTGCAAACACCCACCTGCCCTGCGTGATCCACCGGCAGATCCGACGTCACCCAGGCGGCTACCGCGTCGTGCTCTATATCACCCGCACGTAGCCCCCGTCCCGCGCATGCCAATGCCGCAGCCTCCGTCGCACCAGAGACAAACACCACATCCGCACCATCCGCACCAAAAGCAGAGGCGATCTGCCGTCTGGCAGTCTCCAAAAGCGACTTTGCTGCACGACCCTCGGCATGAACAGAGGACGGATTACCAACAAGATGCATGGCTTTGACCATGGCATCATGCGCCTCTGGCCGCAAAGGAGCCGTTGCGTTCCAATCCAGGTAAACGCGTGTCACACGCCACACCTCTCGAACACTGTCATCTCATGTTCGACCATAAAGTGTCTCAAAATGCCTTGATTGCCACACAGATCGTGCCTTGGGCCTCGCGCATTTCGCGTATGATTACTCATCATCCACAACCGCGAATAATTCTGGCACAGCAGGACATGGTACCAAAGAATTGTCCACGATATCTGAAAGCCGCGCCTGATGCAGATAAACATAGACCTGCGCAGATAGACCCTGCCACAAACGGTTTGTCAGGCTTTGCGCCCGTGATCCCGACATGGCACCGCTCGCGCCTGCGCCCTTGTGCATGGCATCCACAGTTTCATCGACTGCGGACAATACATCGACCACGCGCAGTTCCGTCGCCGGACATGCCAAACGGTAGCCCCCGCCCGGTCCTCGCACCGATGTCACGAGATTTGCCCGACGCAGCTTGACAAACAACTGTTCCAGATAGTGCAGGGAAATGTCCTGCCGCTGCGAAATGTCAGCGAGTGTTACCAACTTGTCTTCCGCATGCAATGCGATATCGGTCAAGGCAACCATGGCATATCGACCTTTTGTGCTTAACTTCATAGCGATTCTCTTGTGCTTGCGATCTCAAGACTCGTTGACCTTAGGCCCAACACGCCCTAAATCGCATGAGCCACCGGCGTCGGCTGCGTGGCAACTTGAATTTAGAACGTTTCTAATAATAGCTGGTAGGGTCGTCAAGCCCGCCGGCGCAGACAAACAAGGACTGCCGCGCCTATGCCCGAGGTCATCTTTCCCGGACCCGAAGGTCGCCTTGAAGGCCGCTATCATCCCCAAAAGGACCGTGACGCGCCTATAGCGATTATTCTGCATCCCCATCCGCAATTTGGAGGGACGATGAATAACAAGGTGGTCTACAACCTTCACTACGCTTTTTACAATATGGGCTTTACCGTATTGCGGTTTAATTTCCGTGGCGTGGGCCGCAGTCAGGGCGAATATGACCAAGGCGTTGGCGAACTGAGCGATGCTGCATCCGCCTTGGATTATTTGCAATCCATGAACAACAATTCAAAGCATTGTTGGGTTGCAGGCTTTTCGTTTGGGGCATGGATCGGGATGCAGCTGTTGATGCGTCGCCCTGAAATTACCGGATTTGTTTCAGTCAGCCCTCCGGCCAACATGTATGATTTCTCGTTTCTTGCGCCCTGCCCGTCATCAGGTCTTGTCATCAATGGACTTGCAGACAGGGTTGCACCACCTGCTGATACGCGCGGACTTGTAGGCAAGCTTCACGAGCAAAAAGGCATCACAATCACGCATACCGAAGTCGAAAGCGCAGACCATTTTTTCAAGAACGATCACATGGAAACGCTGACCGACAACGTTACGACTTACGTGAAAAGACGCCTGACCGAAACGACCCGATGACAGACAATGACCGTCTTGATGCGCAGATGGCCTTTTTGCACGAGGCAGATGCGCTCAAGGCAGTTCTGCGTGCAACCAAAGTCGGTGCAGGGCGGCAAGAAAATTCAGCCGAACACAGCTGGCATCTGGCGCTTTATGCCTTGATCCTCGCGGATCACGCGCCCGCCGGCGTGTCGGTAGATCGCGTGATACGCATGGCACTTATCCATGATATTGTCGAGATTGATGCTGGCGACACCCCAATTTTTGGCGCGGTAGATACGACCAAGCAAGCGGATGACGAAGCCCGCGCAGCTGATCGGCTTTTTGGGCTTTTGCCTGCGGACCAGGCAAGGGATCTACGCGCACTGTGGGACGAATTCGAAGCTGCCGAGACACCTGATGCTCAATTTGCCAAGGCATTGGATCGGTTTACAGCGCCGAATCAGAACCTTCTGACCGAAGGCGGGAGCTGGGTAGACTACGACGTCACCCTCGACCGATTGGAAAGCCGTATAGCTCCGCCTATCACACGATCTGTTCCCGCGTTTTGGTTATGGCTGCGACCCAAGGCTGCCGCTATGCTGGCACGCCTCAGGGGGTAACCCTTGAGCCATGCGTCACACCGCTCGCAATCCAAAAAAGACACCAGCAGAGCAATTGATCATGGTAAAGCAGACGAAGGTGGCAAACCGCCTGCTGTTCCATTCGATCATGGTCGGACATGAATGCCTGGCTTGCGGCAGACAAAACACCTATTTTGATGGCAAAAGGCACAGCGGCCATCACACAGGCAGAATAAACCTGAATACTGACCAGACGTGCACCTGATCAGGAACCTAGTTTCAGGTTTTGCAGAGGGTATCGGTCTGCCCAAGCAGAAAATTTTGGCAGGCCTGTTGGGTCATCCACCAAAACTATGTCAAACGCTCGAGGTTGGGTACCCAGCCCGCAAGGACAATGAGATTTGAATGTAAGTGCAGCACAGACCCAAACAAAAGCACCGCGTGGATCCTGACCATGCGGTGCTACGATTTTGTAAAAGAATGCAGATTTACTTGATTTTGCCTTCTTTGTATTCCACGTGCTTACGCACCACGGGATCGTATTTACGCACCGACATTTTCTCTGTCATGGTACGGGCGTTTTTCTTGGTCACATAGAAATGGCCCGTGCCTGCGGTTGAATTCAGGCGGATTTTGATTGTGGTCGGCTTGGCCATGAGTGGTCTCCTGCGGCGGGCGCGGGTGGCGCCCGTGATAATCTGATCAGAGCGCGTTGTACCTAAGCACTCGTGCGTGTCAACCCAACCAATCCCAGATTCAGCCCAGTTTGTGCGCGGAGAGCCTGTAAGCCGGATTTTGTCCCCCCCGTCACCGAGGATCGAAGACCATTCATCTCTGACCGGGTGTTGCCACCACGGTTCTAGCTGCCTACCCGGGACCCTGGACCAAAGCCGCCCTGCGTCGAACGCGCGGATCCCCTATTCGGCATTGCTCCCAGTGGGGCTTGCCATGCGGCCCCTGTTACCAGCGGCCCGGTGGGCTTTTACCCCACCGTTTCACCCGTGCCGCCCCAGAGGACGGCGGTTTGTTTTCTGTGGCGCTATCCGTCAGGTTGCCCTGCCCGGGTGTTACCCGGCACCGTCACTTTGTGGAGTCCGGACTTTCCTCGGGGCCTGCATAGGTTTGAATCAAACAGGCGCCCGCGGTCTTCCAGCTCTCCGCGCATGATGTGGTTACGAGGTTAGGTCGGCTAGGTCCAGAGCGCAGTTGATTGCAACGGCATGAAATCTTCCGGAACCAGCTGTCCACGGGCTGTGGGTCTGTAGCGCAGACGGACCGCTGCCAGCAGCACATCGTCAGACACCGGCATCGAATACCCGGCCTGTTGCGCCAAGCGCCGAAACAGGTCCATATCAGTCCTCTCGGGTGCGGCACCATGGGCGGGAGATCTGGCCAAGCCCTGGCGCGCCAAACGTACCCAATCAAACCGCGGGCCGGGATCGACTTTGCGACCCGGCGCACAGTCAGAGTGCCCTATCACCCGATGCGGACAGATCTGCCAGCGCTGCATAACAGCTCGTAAAAGTTGCTCAAGACAGACCATCTGCGGCTCGGCAAAGGGCTCTGATCCGGTGTTCGCCAGCTCTATCCCAATTGAACGCGAGTTCACGTCCTCAGCGCCTTCCCAAGATGCAACACCTGCATGCCATGCCCGCTTGGTCTCTTCTACAAGATGCCAACAGATCCCATCCCGAGAGATAACATAATGCGCACTCACCTGTGCCGCGGGCGAGCATAACCAATCGCGTGCCTTTTCAGCGTCCGCCATGGCTGTGTAATGCAGAACGACCAGATCGGGGCGGTCAATGCCCCGGCGCGGGCCAAAGTTCGGGGACGGGAACCAGATCGGGGTCAGTTGGAGTTTGCCCCGTCAAGAACGACCCGAAACGGCGAAGGGTCCCAGCCACAGGCATATCCATCCCCGTCCGGATCCAGACCGCGTCGGTCCGACTTGGGCCCACCGCGCGCAAGAAAGTCCCGCTGTGCCTGATCCGCATTCCGGTACGTTGCACAGTTGCGCAAAAAACGGCGCTCGGACGGCAGGATGCGCGGATATATCTTAAGACCCACCGGGTTTGTGGTGGCCAGCGCGTATTCAACGATATTCGGCGCAGCAGTCCCTGGCCTGTCGGGAACGGCCGTAGGGGCAATCTGTTGATATTGCTCTCGGATACGAGCCAAACGCTGGGCGTCATCTTCGATGCTGCGCTGTCCCGACACAGCATCGAAATCATTTTCCGCCGAAAACCCATCACGTGACGCCTGATCGATCCCCAACGGCTGCGGTCCATCCACCGCCGCCGCAGCAGCAGTCGTCTCTTGGGCTGGCAAAGATTGGTCCAGCGGTTGTGCTGGAGGCAGACTGGCTTCGGTCGGTGCATCCCCGGCAGGAAGCAGACCGACATCACCAAGATCAGGCAGTGTCGTGACCTCCAGAGGCATCGACGCAGCATCAGAAAAGCGACCCGTCAGTTCGGCCTCCCGCTGCGCATCAAAGTCATCATAGCTTGGGATTCCCAGCGCATCGCTGTCAGACATGATCGGATCACAGCCCGCCAGCCCCAGAACCAAACCTGCTGTACAAATCACTTTCCACATGACGCCTGCCCTTTTACTTCTCTGCTGCGCAGCTTACCACCATTTGGATGGTTTGGCCACGAACCCGGCCGCCTGCTCAAGCGCAAATGCAGTATTCAGCAGGTCCCCTTCTTCCCAGGGCCGTCCAATCAACTGTAGCCCCAACGGCAATCCCTGCGCGTCCAGCCCTGCAGGGATGGCCACACCTGGCAGACCGGCCAGATTGACAGTGACCGTAAACACATCATTCAGATACATCTGCACTGGATCTGCGTCTGTCATCTCGCCCAAACCAAACGCTGCAGACGGCGTGGCTGGTGTCAAAATCGCATCGACCCCCGTGGCAAACACATCCTCGAAGTCCTTCTTGATCAACGTCCTGACCCGGCGAGCACGGTTATAGTAGGCATCGTAGAATCCGGCAGAGAGCACATAGGTGCCGATCATAACCCGACGCTGCACTTCAAGACCGAAACCTTCGGCACGGGTCTTTTCATACATTTCGGTAATACCCTCGCCCGCGGCCAGACTGGCACGATGTCCGTAGCGAACACCATCGTAGCGGGCCAGGTTCGACGAAGCTTCTGCCGGAGCAATGACGTAATAGGCAGGCAGGGCGTATTTTGTATGCGGAAGCGAAATATCGCGAATCTGCGCGCCGGCATCCTGAAGCATCTCGCGACCCCGCGACCAGAGCGCCTCAATTTCATCTGGCATCCCGTCCATACGGTATTCACGGGGAATGCCGATCACCTTACCGCGGATATCACCCGTCAGGGCGGCCTCAAAATCAGGAACCGCCAGATCCGCGCTGGTGCTGTCTTTTGGATCATGACCGCACATTGCCTGCAGCACGATCGCTGCATCCCGCACATCCTTGGTCATCGGACCTGCCTGATCCAGCGAAGATGCAAACGCAACGATACCCCATCGAGAGCACCGCCCGTAGGTCGGCTTGATCCCCGTGATACCGACAAAAGCGGCAGGCTGACGGATCGATCCACCCGTATCCGTGCCGGTTGCCGCCAGACACAGATCGGCGGCCACGGCAGAGGCGGACCCGCCGGAGGATCCGCCCGGTGTCAAAGGCGTGTCATCTCCGGCACGGCGCCACGGATTGACCGCATTGCCATAGCAGGATGTCTCGTTTGACGACCCCATAGCAAATTCATCCATGTTGAGTTTGCCCAACATCACAGCGCCGGCGTCGAACAACTGCTGCGACACGGTTGATTCGTATTCGGGCGTAAAACCACCCAGAATATTTGATGCAGCCTGGCTTGGGACACCTTTGGTACAAAACAGGTCTTTTATGCCCATCGGGATCCCGCACAGGGCCGGCGAATCTCCAGCCTTAAGACGCGCATCCGCAGCCTTGGCCTGATCACGGGCAAGCTCTGGCGTGTTATGCACAAAGGCGTTTAATGCACCCGCGCCTTCAATGGCGGTCAGGCAGGCATCGGACAATTCCAACGAGGTTGTCTCACCCTTGCGAAGGGCATCGCGCGCCTGCGCCACAGTCAATTTTGTCAGATCGGACATCACTCAACCACCTTTGGAACAGCAAAAAAACCCTCGCGCGAGTCGGGCGCATTCGACAGAACTTTACCCTGCTGGTTACCCTCGGTCACCTCGTCGGAGCGCCGTTTCAATCGCATGGGCGTGACGGATACCATCGGTTCAACCCCATCTACATCGACCTCTTGCAACTGTTCGATGAAGCCGAGGATTGTGTTGAATTCTTGGGCAAGCGCCGGCAATGCATCGTCTTCGACGCGGATCCGTGCAAGCTTCGCGACTTTTGCCGCAGTCTTGGTATCAATCGACATTGGAGCCTCTTTCAGGGGTGCCGTGTTTGATACGGCTTTAACCGCCCCGCGCCTTGGTCGCAAGCACGTGACGCGTCCAGACATGGATCATCCAACCCAACATCACGGCATTCAGCATATGCCACAAGAAATGTGTCCCGTGAGAGATTTGCCCACACAGTGGCATGTCGATCGTTCGCGCGGTCATCGAGACCAACAGAATTCCAGCCCCGATGGCGAGACCCTGTGCCGTTGTGGGATATCTGCGTCGCAATGCCACCGAATATCCCAAGATGAGCAGAGGCACCGGAACGTACCCCTCGGTGCCATGCAAATCGAATCCTGTCAGTCCAAGCAGCCATGCAATCACTGCTGCATAGGGGAAAAACAACAGCGTGGCTGCAAACGCCCAATACCACGGCAAGGTCCAGACATCCCGGTTGATCGCAAAGATATACACCAAAATGAACAAAACAATGGGTACAACATCCGCCACCGCGGCCCATGGTTGCGCATATGTGTGAAACAGACCAGAGCCCACACCGATGGCGAACAAAATAGCGCTCAACAATCGCCCGAGTCCCATCGTGCGGGGCCACATCCACACCGCAACGCACAGAAACGCAAGGTTGGTCACGGCATTTATCGGCTCTGCCCAGAACTCTGGCCCCAGGCGTTCGCAGTAGCCATCCACAGCAGCCGTCCAGTCGATAGCCGGGGTCTGATCCATTCTGTCCTCTTGGGTTCGTCTCTTTGTATTCGCTTTGTCACGTTTGGTATTCCACACCTCGCGGCTCGCATAAAGGTCACCCAGGTCTGAATAATTGGTTTTTTGATGTGGCCCACAATCCCGTCGCCCGTCCCGACGCATGGACTTGGTACGCGGAACGCCATCTCTGATTTTCCACAACTTTCCAAGAGCATTAGGAACGCGTTAGCGAATAGGGACTACCCACCGAGCGTATGACCAAGGACCTACAAGTACTGATTTTGGCACAGCCGGGTCGCTTGGACGCCGCGGCCGAGCTGTGCGCGGCTTCATGTCGTGCACCACACAGCTGGGGCGTGACGGTCGCGGGTCCAAGGCCAAGCGCGATCTGGCCAAACAATCAGGAACTGTCGCCAGAAGGACTTACCGCGTTGGTGTCGCTGGGCGCACGGATCATTCGTTTTGCCCCCCAGTATTTTGGCCGGTCTTATCCCAACGGAAACCGTATTGAAGCGTTGTTCACCCTGCGTCCCGACCAGCCATTTATTGCTTTTGATACAGACACTTTGATTTTAGGTGACCTGTGTGCCGCGGAACTAGACAGCGCCGCTCCCGGGGCGAGCGAGCGGGTTGAACCGACATGGCCGCGCGGGGGACAGGGCAGATCAGGACGAAAAGCCGTGTGGCGGTCTTTGTATCACCGCTTCGGCTTGGCCGAGCCGAGCAGTTTTGGATATTTTTGTGCCTCGCGCGTGCATGGCCCGTGCCCGCACCGCTTTGCCACACACTGGCTGTCCAAGGCGTTGGCACTACGCGACAGTCCACCAGCGGCCCTGACCGGTCAGGCCCTGTTTCCGTGGCTCGATCAAATCGCACTGCCGTTGACACTGGCGGCGTTGCAAGGAGGACAGGATGCGCCAAGATCGAGGCTTTTGGATGATGGCCTAAGTTATCATTACCGCAGTCTTGCGCTTGCCCATGCCCGTGCGCCGAGGGCTGCGTTGACACATCTGGATCAGGTGACGCAGGATCCGATTCTGGCCGGTCTGTTGGCGCGATATGCGCCGTTTCGAAAAATGCTGACACCAACGGGCGTGGCCCGCGTGCGCAGGCTTTTCAAGGACCATCCCCATGCGGACCGCGAAAAACCCTACCGAAAACGGTTAAAGGCCGCGGGACTTTGGGATCGCTAAACCGACCTTGCATCAAAACGAAAACGCAAAATGCACGTCGTGCGGAACCTAAAGTTATATGAACCGGACGACACAACAAACGCATTTTTAGAAATGTTGCCGACCAAAAACCACATTGACATTTTATAAATACGCCAAAAGCCGCCTTTTGGTTGTCCCCGCAACAGCGATGGCCTATGCCCACGTCAGATTACTGGGACACGGACAAAAGGGAGCCGCACCAATGACCCAATCCTTTGAAACGCTGCAAATTCACGCAGGCGCCAACCCCGACCCCGCCACCGGCGCGCGTCAGGTACCAATTTATCAGACCACGGCCTATGTGTTTCGGGATGCGGAACACGCCGCGAAATTGTTCAACCTCGAGGAAGTGGGCTATATCTATTCGCGATTGACCAATCCAACAGTGGCCGCCCTGCAAGAGCGTGTCGCAATGCTTGAAGGCGGTGCGGGCGCAGTTGCCTGTTCGTCTGGCCATGCCGCACAGATTATGGCGTTGTTTCCGCTTATGGGTCCGGGGCGCAACATTGTTGCCTCAACGCGGCTTTACGGGGGGACAATCACGCAGTTCAGCCAAACCATCAAACGCTTTGGATGGTCGTGTACCTTTGTCGATTTTGACGATCTGGATGCTGTAAAGGCTGCGATCAATGACGACACCCGTGCCGTCTTTTGTGAATCAATCGCAAACCCCGGGGGATACATCACCGACATACGCGCAATTGCAGATGTGGCTGACGCCGCTGGCATTCCTCTGATCGTGGACAACACTTCGGCTACGCCATACCTGTGCCGACCAATTGAACATGGCGCAACTTTGGTTGTCCATTCCTTGACAAAATACCTGACCGGCAACGGAACGGTGACGGGAGGCGTTGTTGTCGACAGCGGCAAATTTGACTGGTCCGCAAGTGACAAGTTCCCATCCCTGTCTGCGCCAGAGCCCGCATATCACGGCCTGAAGTTCCACGAAGCCCTTGGTCCCATGGCTTTTACCTTTCATGGTATCGCCATAGGTCTGCGTGATCTGGGCATGACACTGAACCCACAGGCGGCCCACTATACCTTGATGGGGATTGAAACGCTGTCTCTGCGCATGGACAAACATGTGGCCAACGCCCGCAAGGTCGCCGAATGGCTGGAAACACATGACGCGGTTGAGGCAGTTACATACGCCGGACTGCCATCCTCGCCTTACTATCATAGGGTCGACACGGTTTGCCCAAAAGGTGCAGGCGCCCTGTTCACAATTGCGCTGAAAGGTGGATATGACGCCTGCGTCAAGCTGGTCGATTCGTTAGAGTTGTTCAGCCATGTCGCAAACCTCGGCGACGCGCGCAGCTTGGTGATCCACTCGGCCTCGACCACTCACCGCCAGCTTAGCCCCGAGCAGCAAGAGGCTGCAGGCGCAGCCCCTAACGTTGTACGGTTGTCCATCGGCATCGAAGATGCTGCCGACATTATTGCCGATTTGTCTCAGGCGCTGGACAAGGCATCTGCCTGATCACAGTCAGGCTTTAGGGTTGTTTGAGGGCGTAGGTCACAGTGACTTGCGCCCTTTTCTCCAAGGTACCTGCCGCAACCGCCATATCAGACGCCATGCGGGATGACATCATCATTTCCGGCCGAGGGTATGACCCGCCCCCACCTTCTTGGATGTACAAAACCGCGCCAAGTTCCAGACCTGCGGCCTTGGCATAGGTCTCTGCCCTTAGATGAGCATCCTCGACTGCGCGCTGTCGGGCCTGTGTCAAAAGTGGCTGGGGATCCGATATATCAAAGCGCAAACCCTCTAAGCGATCTGCACCAACCTCGAGAACAGCCCCCAACACGGGCCCCACAAGGTCCAGATCCCGCAGGATGACAGAATACCGGTTTGATGCGACAAAACCGACTATGACCGATCGGCGGTCTGCGTCGCGGGTTTCGTAAACGGGTTGCAAATTGATCGATTGGGTCTGCACATCACGCGTGGCCACCCCTTGTGCAATCAATGCGGCCAGAACCTCGGCCGCGTCGATAGCCATAGCGTCAGCGGCGTCCTGTGGCTGCTCTGCGCGAGCTTCCACGCCGATATTCAGAATGACGATGTCGGGAACTGCCTCGGCTATACCTGATCCTTGCACCGTTACAGTGGCCCCTTCCGCCAGCGCCGTCACCGCTGTCAGCCAGACGAAAGTCATTGCATAAAGAATTCGCATATCCTGCCTTACCTGATGTTATGATCATTGGTGCGACAGGCTGCGCCTAATGGCGCGATGTCGCAACCCCAGTGCAAACGATGCGCAATTCCTTGCTAACAATCCAGAAAACAAGCGCAGAATGACTCCCCCCCTTGGCGTGCACATGTTATGCAGCCACTCATGAAACCGGATTTTGCGTTGTCCTTGTCCTACGATGGCATCGCCCTTTTGGCGCGCGACGCCAAGGGGTGGATTGCCTTGGGCGAAGTTGCGGTCAGCGCACCCGACCTCAAAGAAGCGCTCGCAGACCTTTACAATCAGGCACTAAAGCGCAGCACCGGCAGTGTTGATGTCAAGCTGATCATCCCGGATACGCAGATCAAATTTCTCTGTCTTGAAGACGACGGCGCCCGTGGTGCCGCGATGCAGGACCGAATCAATCGGGCTCTGGAAGCTGAAACGCCGTACCAGGCACATGAATTGGTCTGTGACTGGGCTATTGTAGGCACTCAAATTCAGGTGGCTGCGGTGGCTCGGGAAACGCTCACACAGGCGGAGGTGTTTGCCACCGCTCATGGCTTTTCTGCGGTGTGTTTCGCGGCTTGTTTGTCAGACTCGTTTGAAGGTGAGGTGTTTTTTGGCGCCGCGCGCGGTTGGACCGGAGATTTACCGCAACGCGATGATAATCCGATCCCGGACTTACCTTCTCCAAGAGGCGAAATACAATCTGGCGCAGATGATCTGACACCATCACAATCGGATGAGCCGCTAGACGATGCGTCCGTCGAGAAGACAGACCATTCAGTCGGCACGGATCTTTCAAAGAACACAGACGACACGGACACCTCTGATCAAACCGAAACGATTTTTCCGGATGACGCTGAAAAATCGCATCCCAGTTTCAAAGATGTTTTAAATGCACAGGATGCAGAAGACGCTCTGCACCAAGAAAATGAGCCCGAAGATTCGCTAAGCAAGGCCGCGTTTGCAGCCCTGCGCGATGCTGATGGGCACAAAGAACCCGACACAGATCTCGCACAAAACGCTTTTGATGCCTTGGCAGAGATGCCCGCAACTGATCCGATTGAGCCGGACGAAGAAAATCAGCCTGCAAGACCTCTTGTGTCACCTCTCGTGCCAGAGGACGATTTTCAAGATCCTGCGCCTGCCCCGTCAGATGCAATCGAGCCCATTATTTCTGACATGCCAGAGGCAGAAGCAGAAGCAGAAGCAGAAGCAGAAGCAGAAGCAGAAGCAGAAGCAGAAGAAAATGACCCATCAAGTGTTGCGGGGTCCAGCGAAAATGATCCGGACGAGACAACGTCTGGGCCAAACGACGGCGCACAGAACGCCCAAACGCCGAACCTCGAGCCACCGGATGGATCAGATGTCTCAGTCGCAACCGAAACACCACAGCCGCTTGCCACATTCAGCAGTCGCCGTGCAGACGGTGGCATGCGACCTCCGTTACCGCCACGTCGCGACACACCAGAAATCCCTACACGTCCTCCATTAGCAGCCCAAAATCCTCCGGCTTTTGCATCAGTGCGCGGGGATCGCGGCGACTCCAGCACAGAACGCCGTGGAAGTCTTTCGCTGACCCGGCCCGATGCCCCCCCCGCATTCAAATCCAAGCCGCGCGACACGGATCCATCTCCGAAATGGGATGAAGATCCTTTCCCTCTGAATCCACCTCAAAAACCGCGTAAAAAGTCGCGATTGTTCGGCCGTCGCAACGCAGCGGTAGAAGACTTCAATGACGCACCACTCGTCGCTGACGAGACTATTGAATCTGACACCAAACCCGATACAGCCGACGACGTTAGACCCAAACGTCGGTTTGGCATTTTACCGGCGCGCAATCGCCCCGGCGCCGTGATCACAACCGCACTCGCCGAACAGCGTGCCGAAGAACCGGACCTACCGCCGCTGGATGAGGATCCTGAAATCCCCCCAATGCCATCAGCGGATGGCGCAGCCCCTAAATCAATAGACGAAGCGTTCGCGCATCCCAAACGCTTAAAAAGGCAGCGCCAGTCGCGTCTTGTGGGCCTTGTCCTCACATTGACACTGCTTATGGTTCTGGCGGGTGCGGCGGTGTGGGCTTCGGTGTTTTTGGACGACGGTCTGGCGCGGTTCCTACCCGGATCATTGCGTGGTGTTGATACAGCCGAGACAAACTCTCTTGTCCCGGGTGGCCCGAACAACGGTGACGCCGGAACGCTCAGTCTGTCGGTGTTAGACCCCGTAGCGCCAATGCCGCAAACCTCAAACCTGACTGCGCCCGACACCTTCGAGGTCGTGTCTGAAACCGAGGCCGAAACCGCCTATGTGGCGACGGGAATTTGGCAACGCGGGCCGCAACAACCCGGCATCCCAACTGCCGAGGGATTGGGCGCAGTCTACACCACTTCAATAGATGCGCGCGTCCCGCAACCGGATGCCGTGGCATTGGCAAGCGTTGGACAGCTTCGCGTGGACCGCCCCGTACCACCACCGGTTTTGCCCCTGGGCCCTGAATTCCGTTTTGATCTTGACGCGCGTGGACTGGTCCGGGCGACAAAAGAGGGTGCCATTTCGCCAGACCGCTTCATGGTCTATCTCGGCGCTCCAGAAACAGTTCCCCCCCCGCGCCCAGCCGAAGCCGCGCTTCTGTCCCAATCGCCCGAGCTTTTGGCTTTACAGGCAGCGATGAAAGCAGCACGTCCAAAACTTCGTCCAGACAGCCTGAGTGAGAGACGCGAACGCGCCGAATTGAGCGGGCTTTCTCTTGCCGAACTGTCGGGCTTTCGACCACGCCCCCGTCCGATCACACAAAAGGATCTGGACGAGGCAGACACGTCCGCTACCACACAAGCTGTTAAAGTTGCACCACGCCCTATAGGCAGGCCCCGCGATTTTGACCGGATCGTCAGGACCGCGCGCGCGGCGCAAACACCCCAAACCCGCGAGGTTGCTGCAACGGCGCAGCCACGCGCGGCGGCGCCGGCTGCGACCATAACCTCAAACACACCAATCAGCGTCGCCCGCGCCGCAACACAAACAAACGCCCTGAACCGCCGCCGCATTAATGTCATGGGCATTTATGGAACACCCGGGCAGCGACGCGCAACAATACGCCTGGTCAATGGCCGCTATGTTCAGGTTGCCGTCGGAGATCGCCTTGACGGTGGACGCGTTGCTGCGATCACGCGCGACGAACTCCGCTATGTAAGGAGCGGAAGAACCATCGTTCTGACACCACCCTGAATTTATGTCTTAGTTTAATGCAGCACTTTTTGACCCAGGGCGCCGGTCCGGTCCCTGACCGGGCGCAGACCGCAGGGGCTCGATGCCGCTGTGGCCTGCATTTTGTGTACCCGTTGCCGATCAAAGGGTCGACATCTCCGACGTCAGTTCACCAGAATTTATTTGTTCACGCTCTATCGATTCAAACAAAGCCTTGAAATTGCCCTCACCAAAACCGTCATCCCCTTTGCGTTGGATAAATTCAAAAAAGATCGGGCCGATCATCGTTTTTGAAAAAATCTGTAAAAGAATGCGTGTCTCGCCACCATTCACAACGCCTTCGCCATCAATTAAAATTCCATAGCGCATCATGCGATCCACCGGCTCTTGATGGCCTTGCACCCGATCATGGCTTTGTGCGTAATAGGCAGCTGGCGGGGGGGGCATGAACGCAATGCCAGCCTCCGCAATCCTATCTGTGCTATCGTAAAGTGTTTCGCTTCCGACCGCGATGTGTTGGATACCTTCACCACGGTATTTCTTCAGATAGCTGACGATCTGGCCAGTCTCGCCGCGGTCTTCATTGATCGGAATCCTGATCCGTCCACAGGGCGATGTCAGCGCACGACTGACCAATCCGGTATATTTACCTTCGATATCAAAAAACTTTACCTCTCTGAAATTGAAAAGTTTTTTGTAAAATTTAAACCAGACATCCATATTCCCCCGAAAAACATTATGGGTCAGGTGGTCAAGATAGTAAAATCCAACGCCTTTAGGCTTGGATCGGGCTATCCAGTTGAACTCTGCATTGTACGGCGAGGTCGCATAATAATCTTCGATGAAATAGATCAACGATCCGCCAATACCTTCTATGGCGGGGACCTCCATAGTCTTATCGGCAGAATCGTAGATTTTGGCGCCTTGAGAGACAGCATGGTCAAGCGCCTGTTTTGCGCTGGCCACGCGCCAACCCATTGAGGGCGCACAGGGTCCATGTTGCTCGGCAAAACGCGCAGCATGGCTGTCAGGTTCGGCATTCACCACATAGGTTATATCCCCCTGCTGCCACAGTTCGATCGCTTTGACTTTGTGCGTTGCCACGTGCTCAAAGCCCATTTGCGAAAATTGTGTCCTCAGCACGTCCGGTTCAGGATGGGCAAATTCGACAAATTCAAAGCCATCTGTCCCGGCAGGGTTCTGCTCGGTAACCTTGGACTGTGGAGTGTTGTGCGGGAACGGTCCCATGGATAGCCTCCTGTGCAATGCATGCAAGGGATCCTAAAGCGTAAAGATCTCATAGTTTGCGCAAAATACTTGTAATTCAGCTAAATTTAGCCTGATATACAGCATGAATGACGATTACAACGCACAAAACCCGCATCAATTGGATGAAACGGACAAGCGTCTGCTTGATGCCTTGCAGACCAATTCTCAGATGACAGCTCAGGACCTGAGCAGAACATTGAACCTTTCTGCCAGTCAGGCCGGACGTCGTCGACAGCGCCTCGAAAACGCCGGATACATCAAATCCTATGTCGCGCGATTGAATCCCCAGACACTTGGGCTGACGGTACAGGCCTTCGTCCAAGTGCAAATGCAAGCTCACACTCCTGATGGCGCACGCAGTTTTGCCAGACTGGTTCAGGTCAATCCCGAGATTATCAGTGCCTGGACGCTGACAGGGGAAGCGGATTATCTTTTGCAGGTCTGGTGTGCAGATCTCTCCGCCCTGAACAGGCTAATTCACAACGTCCTGTTACCACACGAGACCGTTGCCCGTGTCCAAAGCCAGATTGTCATGAATCAGCTGAAATCCGACGCACCATATCCCATTTGACAATTCGGAGGCCAATATGGAGGCTTTTCTTTTCAATGCCAGCATCTATTTGATCGCGGCCGTGGTTGCCGTTCCTTTCGCGGCACGTCTCGGGTTGGGATCCGTTTTGGGATATTTACTGGCTGGCTTGGTTGTCGGGCCAATTTTAGGATTGGTGGGCGACACAACAAGCCTTCAACACGTGGCCGAGTTCGGCGTTGTCATGATGCTTTTTTTGATCGGCCTTGAACTTCAACCGCGCACGTTGTGGGATATGCGCCATCGCCTTCTGGGACTGGGCACGTTGCAAGTGTTGGGGTCTGTTGTGTTACTGGCGGGGGGGGCCTGGGCGATTGGGTTGCAGCCACGTCAATCTGTTGCGGTAGGCTTGATCCTCGCCTTAAGTTCAACCGCGATCGTATTGCAAACCCTCACAGAAAAGGGCTTGGCTCAAACACAAGGAGGACGATCAGCGTTTTCAGTGCTATTGACACAAGACATCGCGGTCATTCCCTTTTTGATCCTTTTGCCGCTGCTAGCCATGTCCGGCCATGAAGCCAGTGCCAATGGACACGACAGCATTTCGCTGGTGTCAAGTCTGCCGGGATGGGGTGCAGCGCTGGCCACACTGGGTACAATCGCAGGGCTCGTTTTGGCCGGACTTTACCTTGTGCGTCCTGTATTTCGCTTTGTCCACGCCGCCCATTTGCCAGAGATGTACACCGCACTGGCCCTATTGATCGTGGTCGGTATCGCGTCGGCAATGTTGCTTGTGGGGCTGTCTCCGGCACTTGGCGCGTTTCTGGGTGGGGTCGTCTTGGCAAATTCGGAATTTCGACATGAAATTGAATCCGACATCAAACCGTTCAAGGGCCTTTTACTAGGGCTTTTCTTTATCACTGTTGGTGCAGGCATCGACCTTGCAGCAGTCTGGGCGAACCCGGTCCATCTACTGGCCCTGACCGTGTCGGTGATGATACTCAAAGGTGCCATTCTTTTCGGGCTGGGCCGATTATTCGGATTAAGACGGCGGGCGCTTTGGCTATTCACTCTTGGGTTGGCCCAGGCAGGTGAGTTCGGGTTTGTATTGATCGCATTTTCCGGTCAGGCAGCGGTCCTGCCTGCAGCATTGACAGATCAGTTGTTGCTGATCGTCGCCCTTTCGATGTTACTGACCCCTCTCAGTTTTATGATGTATGCCGCGATTGCAGCGCGCTTGGTCAAATCCAACGCAAACGCCATGGATGAAGACGAGATCGACATAAAAGGCCCCGTCATTATTGCCGGTCTGGGACGTTTTGGACAAACGGTAACCCAATTGGTCAGATCTACAGGACACACCTGCGTTGTGCTGGATCATGATATGGTCACCATCGAACTGATGCGCCGCTTTGGTTACAAGGGGTTTTTGGGCGATCCGACACGACCAGAGGTTCTGCACGCAGCCGGTCTGGCGCATGCACAGGTTCTGGTGGTCGCACTGGACGATCAAGACGCAGCGACACGGCTGACCACTTATGCGCGGCGCGAACGCCCGGACCTGCATATTATCGCACGAGCCCGGTCACGTCACCACGTCTTTGGGCTGTACCGTGCGGGCGCCAATGACATCGTCCGCGAGCTTTTTGACAGCTCTCTTCGAGCAGGTCGGTATGTGCTGGAAAATATTGGCCTCAACGAGTCCGAGGCAGCCGCCGCAGAGCGTGCGTATTACAAACATGACCGGTATGCTCTGCGCGAGCTGGCCAAGGTTTGGACACCCGACAAACCGACTGCATCCGATCCCGCCTATATCCAACGCGCGAAAGAGCTGGAGGCAGAACTGGAAACAGTTCTAGCAGCAGCCTTAGAGGATGCGAATGCATCGGCCACGTCTAACCAAAGCGCCTAACCTTGGACAGAACTCACCCAAAACACGCGACGGCATCACCATCGCATGGCTTAAGACGGGATATATCTGAAATGATCGAACCGGGCCTCGTTGGCCTGACCGGTCAAATCATAACATACCATACCGACAAACGCGCCCGTGAACGACGCATGCTCTCCACGACCACCCTCATCTGAAATAATCGCGGCATTGAGCGTCGTTCCCAACGGGGTCCATGCGCCACTTTGACGCCAAAAGAATTGCTGCGTCGCCCCCGATACGTCAACACGCAAATCAACGGGCCCGTCCTTGATCCGGACCGGCGGGGATAAGGTGAGCGCCCCGTCAGGATAATCGCCCGCACATGATATCACGCGCAAAGCCGGACCTGTTCCTTCGTCCGACAGGATGGCGGCATGAAATTTGAAACGGTTGTAGTAGGTGATCAGGCCCGCCCCATGTTGATAGGATCGGGCTTCGAAATTTACAGAAGTTTCTGCCGAATACACATGGTCCGTTTGACGTCGTGCGACCAAGGATTGTTCAAACCAACTGCCCAGCGATTCACGCCCGCGCAAGATCAACTGCCCGGCTTCACAGCGAAAAATCCGCTCGGGATAGGGGGTACGAAGCCACTGGAAATCATCAGGCAGGCCAGCGTCAAAGCTATATTGTACAGGGCTCGCCGCTATCGGTTCGACCGGCGTCGGTGCGGGAACCTCGACACGTGGCACAAGCCCCTTCGTCTCAAGGTAGAGCCAATCATCTTTGCCCCAAACGCATTTTTCGATGCCGGTTTCACGACCAAGAGGGCAATACCGCCCGGTCCCGTTTGGCCCTGCTATCGGACGACCCATCAGAAAGCTGTGATAGACGTCACCGTCGGGTGTTTCGACGTATTGACCATGACCTGTGCGTTGTATCGGATGGTCCGGGTGGCCATCCGTGCATATGACATGAGCGTCCGGATGTGTTTCGTAAGGCCCCTGTACACTCCTAGACCGCGCGAGGCTCACCGCATGCTGGTACCCGGTTCCGCCTTCGGCGGTTGTCAGATAATACCAGCCATTGCGTTTAAAGATATGGGGCGCCTCGGTCAGCCCGCGCACGCTGCCGTCCCAAATACGTGTGACAGGGCCCGTAAGACCGCTCGAGACAGACCATTCTTGAAGCACTATACCGTCAAAGCTGTCATGTGCAGGGTTACCGCCTGTCCCGGATCCACGGTGGTTCCATTGCATGTTCATGAACCATTTGCGTCCATCACCATCGTGAAACAAGGACGGATCAAACCCCGAGCTATTCACATACCAAGGTGCCTGCCATGCCCCATCAATAGTTTCGCAACAGGTGATATAGTTATGTGCATCCTTAAACGCGCCATCCAACCGTTTTACATCTGTGTAGACCAACCAGAACAGTCCATCATGATGGCTCAGACAGGGTGCCCAGATACCGCATGAATCGGGGTTGCCCCGCATATCCAAAAGCTCAGGCCGGTTTAAAGGCCGCGCGACCAAACGCCAGTTCACCAAATCACGGGAATGATGGATCTGGACCCCAGGATACCACTCAAACGTCGACGTGGCGATATAGTAGTCCTGGTCCACCCGAACAAAGCTGGGATCGGGATTAAAACCAGGCAAAACCGGATTGCGGATCATTGTCGGCCTCTAATACGTTAATACCACACCGTGGCGCTCAGCCGCGCGGGGGTCAACCGCTGTGATCAACAAAACGACGGCTCTCGGATGGGGTGGGCTTCATCCCGCAAAGATATTCTGCCAAACACAGCAGTCCTTCAGGGGTGTGCAACGACCCGGGACAAACCGCGTGCCCCGACTGGGCCAACAGAAAAAGATCCGCCCGTGCACTGGCCTCGGCGTGCCCGTAGCCAAACCGCTCAAAGACACCAGAGATCGCTTCGTGACGCAACAGATCGGACCTTTTGAGCCGCGCGCGCGGCAGGCTGTCACGCAGCGCCCAGTTCCGTACAGATCGGTCCAACTGCGCATCAAAAAGATCCGCACGGATCCACAAGGTCATGAGACCGAAAACCGCGTCACACAACGTCTCGCAATCAATCTCACAGTGCGCCAATAAAACCTCTGTTGTGCGCCGCTCCCAAACTTCAAGTAATGACTTAAATAGTTCATTTTGATTATTGAAATACCAATAAAATCCAGTTCTGGTCTGCTTGATTTTCTTGGCAAGTGGCATGATTTTGACAGCATCAATTCCATCTTCTGCCAACAGCTGCGCTGCTGCATCAAGCCACATCTTTCGCGACCCCGGCTGCGTCTGCATTTATCCGCTCCAACTACTGATTAAAAGCAACTTGACACAAGCGTCAATTCATCCTTCAAAGTCTCATGCGGCTCAGGAAAACGCCACCCTAAAAACAGGCAAAAATACCCTAAGAAATCTGTCATAAAAAACGGATGAGGTTTTGCCATGTTATCGGGCTGAGCCAAATTACACAGTGCAGCTTTCATTTATGTACGGCACACAGTAATCCGGCCGAGCTTTGCGTCTTGTAAGATACGCGTCGATTTGTCCAAGACCAGTGTGCCCATCATTAATATCGCCAGTGGCAATCGCCCCATCGTTGCACCCATGGCGCATGAACATGCGCAGCAACTGGTATTTAAGCGCATCGGCACATGCCATGCGACCTGCCATTCCGCGAATGTCGCAAGCAAACGCCAACAATTGCAGAACCTGGCGGCAACGAGATGTTTTCCGAATGGGTTTTTGGCGTCTAAAATTCACTATGATTTTGTTCAGAGGAGGCGCGGAAAACTTCTTTGTATATAGCCTTGAGATGCGCTTTCTAAACTCCATATTCGTAAGGTGAGCGACCAACAGGAATATGAAGTGACACAACACAAACGTATTGGTCCGATCTTGTTTGTTCATAACACAACAGCGCAATCGATTAGGCTTGCGGCGTTGGTGGTCCAATCGCAGACAGAGCCAGACCCAAACCCTTTGGAAACCGATACCGGAGAGACCGTCTTTACCCCCCTGTCGCATGTTGGCACGATGACTGTGTGGCGTGCTTGCTTCGAGGTGCCGCTGGATCGTCCGGCCTGGTATCGGTGCTTTGGTGAACGCTACGATCTTACCCCGGCTGGTGCTGGCGATCTTCGCTTGGGCTATGTGTCATGCAACGGAGAAGAACACGGTGATCTGGACCGCGACCCAAAGGAACGAAATGCGATGTGGGCGCGCATGTGCAAAGCGCATCGTAAAACGCCATTCAGTCTTCTTCTACATGGGGGTGATCAAATCTATGCCGACGAGGTCACCACATCGCATCCCCTGACGTCGACATGGCCAAATGATGTTCCCGACGATTGCACGCCAGATGCCTTGGCTGATCTGGCCAACACGCTGCGTATCGGATTCTGCGATCGTTATCTTGCGCTATACAGCGATCCAGATATCGCATGGATTATGGCGCGGGTTCCGTCTCTGACAATGTGGGATGATCATGACATCTGCGATGGTTGGGGATCCTTGCGGCGACGGACCACGTTTTCCGATGTCGGACAGACCCTTTTTACAGCCGCTCGGGATGCCTTTTTAATGTTTCAATGCGCTGCCACAGAAAAAGATATTCCAAGCCTGTTTCTGGATCCCGGCGGCACCAGCCTGACACGCGCGATCAGGTTTGCAGATCTGTGTATTGTGGCCCCAGACCTCAGATCAGAGCGCGGCCGTAGACAAATCATGGGCCATGCGGGGTGGCGTAGTTTTGATCAATTGGTCAAACAAGATCCAACCGGCCGTATTTTCGTGATGTCCAGCGTGCCGATGCTGGGACCCCGGTTGTCGATATTCGAGCTCGCCATGGTGGTGTTTCCAGGCATGCAGAAATACGAAGACGATTTGCGCGACCAATGGCAATCTCGGGCCCATCGTTCAGAATGGCGACGGATGCTGCGGCAGGTTTTACGGTTGCACGAAACCCCGAAAACCGACGTCACGATACTTTCGGGAGAAATCCATTTGGCCACACGGGCAACCATGGCCGCCAAATCCAAAGAATTGCATCAACTTGTTGCCTCAGGCGTTGCGCACCGTCCCCCACCTAAAAAATGGGCCCAACTTCTTGGCTCTCTTGCCGCAGTCGGCGAAAGCCCACTTGCGGGCCATCCAATCCGTATCCGACCTTTGCCTGGTCAATCTCAGCGGTACGTCGCGGAACGGAACTACCTTGTTCTGTCACGTCACACAGATCAATGGACAGCACAGTGGGAATTGGAAAACAGCGGCCTCACCGAACGCTTGAGTATCTGAAAATAGCAGATGGTGGCGCGGCCTGTGAACTTAATTTCCTAACTTGCGCCACCCTGACACGCCACACACAGGTCGCACGAAAGCAAAAAGCGGCAGGTACTACCCACCGCTTTCATTATAAATTCGGATCAAATCTCGGCGCGAGGTCCGATCAAAGAGCCGATACTCGGAAACAAAAACACAATTACAACTTGCCATAGTTTTAAAGAAAAATACGCGCTCTGACGGATAGGTTTTGCTATCATCAGATTAGGTAAATTAAGCATTACCCCAATCTCGACTGGCTTGGACGTCAGTCCATTGGCTCTCGCCATCCTGCATGTCATGAGCCGAGGCCTTAATGTCTGGTCGTATATGATTGATCTATTTACCGCAGTATAGACACCAATGCGCGCGGCGTTTCGCCAGATAAAACCCGCCACACCGCCCGGTGACGGTCAGAAGCCAGAGTTCACTCTGCGCGTCACCATTACGGGATCGGGGAAAGACGCCAGATATCGCGCATATATCCTTGTATTGTACGATCCGAAGAAAACATCCCTGACCGTGCGACATTCAAAATAGACATGCGCGTCCAATCGTCAGAGCCATAAATCTTGGCAACCTCATCTTGGCACGCGGCATAGGCATCAAAATCTGCTGCAACGAGAAAAGGGTCGTCGTGCCATGTGCGGTTTACGATATTATTGAACCGTCCGAGCTCATCCGGCGCGAACTGACCCTCGACAATCAACTGCAAAACATTTTGCAGCATGGGGCTGGCCTCGATCGCGGATCGCGCATGCCCGGGGATCGACATCCGATCCTGCGCTTCTTGAGCCGTCAGACCAAAGAGGAAAAAGTTCTCAGCGCCCACGGCCTCGCGAATTTCCACATTCGCGCCATCCAAGGTCCCTATGGTCAACGCGCCGTTCATTGTAAATTTCATGTTGCCTGTGCCAGACGCCTCTTTGCCCGCGGTTGAGATCTGTTCGGACAAATCTGCCGCCGGAATCAGACGTTCCGCCAGTGAGACATTATAATTCGGGGCAAAAATGACCTTAAGCCGACCGCGCATCAAAGGATCGTTATTCACCCGGTCCGCCACCGCAGTAATCAGTCGAATGATATCTTTGGCCAGGACATAGCCCGGTGCCGCTTTACCCGCAAAAATCCTGACGCGGGGCGTCCAGTCACGCTCGGGCTCTGCGCGCATCCGAGACCACAATCCAATGACATCAAAAACATTCATCAGCTGGCGTTTGTATTCATGTATACGCTTGATCTGAATGTCGAACATGGCATCCGGATCTGCGGCAATCCCCAGCTCTGCGTGACACCAGTTGGACAAAGCCAGCTTGTTTGCGCGCTTTACTTGCATAAATTTGCGCTGGAACACTGCATCTTTGGCCAAGGGCTCGAGCCCTGTCAGACGCCCAAGGTCATTGGACCAACCTTCGCCCAACGCCTCTGTCAAAAGCCCGCTTAATCCGGGATTTGCCAACCGGATCCAGCGTCTCGGAGTCACGCCGTTTGTATGGTTCAGAATTTTTTCGGGGTGCAGCTTGTGCAGATCCGAAAACACCGTTTTTGTCATCAAGTCTGAATGCAGCGCAGACACACCGTTGACACGCCGTGCCATGATAAAGGCGACATCGCCCATCCGCACAGCATCATCGCGCACCATCCCGACATTTGCGGGCCTGGATGGATTGGCTGCCGCATGTTCACCGTCGAGCCGTTCTATGATCTGCATGTGCCGAGGCAGTGTATTGCCGATGGCCCAGGTAGACCATGTTTCCAATGCTTCGGGCAAAAGGGTGTGGTTGGTATAATGACAGACTTCGGTCGTCAGTTCCTTGGCCTGTGACCAGTCCACGCCATGCACATCAACCAGCAACCGCATTAATTCCGGCCCGGCAATTGCGGGATGCGTATCATTCAATTGAAGTGCGACCCGATCTGGTAGACGCCCCCAGCGCGTTTCTTCTTTTCGGAATTGATGCAAGATGTCCTGCAACGATGCGGACGCCAAAAGAAATTCCTGCTTCAACCTAAGGTCTTTGCCCGCATCAGAGCCGTCATCGGGGTATAGAACCCGGCTTAACGCGCGAGCCTGCGCCTCGGCGTGGGCTGCATGTGTATGATCGCCCGCATTGAATAGCGCAAGGTCGAGAACCTTCGTCGGTCGGGCCTCCCACAGACGCAATGTATTGGCCCAAGACCCCTGCCAGCCGACAACGGGCGTATCATAGGCGCGCGCCTGCATGCGTTGCGCCGGATACCATATGCCGTCAGATCCAACATGTCCGCCGAACCCGATCTGATACACAGTCTCGGGGCGCGGGACTTCCCATACGTTGGGATCAACAAGCCAATCCTCAGGGGTTTCAACTTGCGCTCCGTTTGTCATGCTTTGGCGAAACAAGCCATGTTCAAACCGCAAGCCATAGCCCGTGGCCGGACAATGCAGAGTTGACATGCTCTCCAAAAAGCATGCAGCCAACCGCCCCAATCCCCCATTTCCCAAAGCTGCATCGGGTTCGTCATCTAACAAATCGGACAGTGATACACCCAATTTCCTGAGCGCTATGCCCGCAGCATCCGTCACACGCAGATTTTCGAGGGCATCACCAAGAAGACGCCCGATCAAAAACTCCATGGACAAATAATAAACCCGTTTTGATCCTGCCGTTTGGGCTGCATCATTGGCATCCAACCAAGCCGCAACCATCTGTTCACGAATGGCAAGAGAAAGCGCCATACGCCAATCCCGGCGCGTTGCGTGATTGGGGTCCCTGCCAACCGTCATCCGCAAGTGTTGCAGGATCAAGGTTTTCAGACGTGCAGGCTTTAGCGGTGCGCGGGCATCGGGCATCGGGTGTTCGTCCTCGGGTCGGTTTATTAGGGCTGTGTCGCGGCGGGCAGTGCTGTCAGAGTAAAGGCGGCTATGCTGGCCGCGATCACCCGTCTCACCGTTCCACTGTCGTGCACAGGATCGGCAGATGTGTCAAAAGATCGTTCCCATTGCAACCCATTTGGCGGCCGGGGAAGCGCAATGCGTGTTTCAGTGCCTGCATTTAAGGCAAGAACGACCGCGCCTTCGCGAGGGCGGTATTCCGGCGTCCCGGACGCCATGCGCAATTCGGCAACAACAAGGCGCAGTTCAGGGTCGTTCCAGTCCTCGTCTTGCATCAGTGCGCCATCAAAACGGCGCCAAAACAAATCAGGTTTTCCGTCCACCAATCGCGCTTTGGCATGTAAAAAACGGGTCTGGCGTAAGATCGGGTGAGCAGCACGAAAGGCTATTGCCTTTCGACAGAAATCAAAAAACGCCCAATCCGCTTGCGACCAGTCGATCCAACCGATTGGATTGTCCTGACAGTAGGCGTTGTTGTTGCCAAGCTGGCTATTGCCGACCTCGTCGCCTGCAAGGATCATCGGAGTGCCCTGCGACAGCAGCAATGACGCCATCAGATTACGCCGCCTTTGTGCACGCTTTGCCAAGACATGCGTTTCTTCAGTTGGTCCTTCAACGCCACAGTTGTCGCTGATGTTATGGGCGTGGCCGTCTTGGTTATTTTCGCAGTTGGCCTCGTTGTGTTTTTGCGCGTAGCTGACCACGTCTGTCAAAGTGAACCCATCATGGGCGCATATAAAATTGATCGAAGAGGATGCCGCGCGTGCGTTGTGGTCAAATGCCGGAGCAGAGCCTGCAATGCGTTCGGCCAATTGCGAAGAAAGACCTGAATCGCCGCGCCAAAAGGCCCGTAAATCATCACGAAAACCATCGTTCCACTCTGCGAAGGGGGCCGGATATTGGCCCAATTGATAGCCATCCGCGCCAATATCCCATGGCTCTGCAATCAGTTTCACCCGCGACAAAACGGGATCCGCCCGCAACGCCTTGAAAAAAGCCGCGTCTGTTGAAAACTGACCCGTTCGATCGCGACCCAGGACCGAAGCCAGATCGAAGCGAAACCCATCAACATGCATGACCTCGACCCAGTAGCGCAGGGAATCCAGCACCAATCGCATCACAAATGGATGATCAAGGTTCAGCGTGTTTCCGGTCCCTGCATCGTTATTGTAAAAACGCGGATTGGATTGCAGGCGGTAATAACTGGCGTTATCCAAACCGCGAAACATCAAAGTCGGGCCGTTTTGGTCCCCCTCGGCTGTGTGGTTATACACCACATCCAAGAGAACCTCGATCCCTGCACCATGCAGGCGGCTGACCATTTCCTGGAACTCGGCGATTTCGCCATGCGCCAAATACCGGGGATCAGGCGCAAAAAAGCCCCAGGTCATATATCCCCAATAATTGGAAAGACCGCGGTCAACCAGAAAATGGTCGTCCAAAAAGGCTTGAACCGGCAGCAATTCCACCGCAGTGACACCCAGCTTGGTCAGGTGGTCCAGCATCGGGGCTTCGGACAGTCCTAAAAATGTACCCCGGCGCTGGATCCGGGGATGAAGAGCGGTCTGCCCTTTGACGTGGGTTTCGTAGATCACGGACCGATGCAAGGAGGTATTGGGCTTTGGCCGCGGGTTCCAGGAAAATGAGGGGTCTTCGACCACCGACCGAGGCATATAGGGGGCGCTGTCACGGACGTCCATGCTCAGATCCTCCTTTGGGTCACCACGCGTAAATCCATAAAGCGCATCATGCCACACCGGATGGCCTGTCAGACGCTTGGCGTAGGGATCCATAAGCAGCTTGTGAGGGTTGAACCGGTGTCCGTGATCTGGCCGATAAGGGCCATGGGCGCGAAAGCCGTATAACTGCCCGGGCCGCAGGCCCGGCACATAGCCATGCCAGACGTGCCCGTCGCATTCTGGAAGGGGCACATTCAGGATTTCTTGGCCCACCGGATCAAACAAACACAGAACCAAACGCGTCGCATGTTCGGAAAAGATTGCAAAATTCACACCCTCTCCGTCAAAACTTGCCCCGAGCGGCCAAGGCCGCCCTGCCTGCATCGGGATGTTGCCCTGTCTCACGATGCCAGCGCCTCGCGGTATAGCTCTGCATAGGCGGCCGCGGAACGGTCCCACCCCACGGGCTGTTTTTGGGCATTTCGCACCATCTTGCGCCAGACATCGGGCTGGGACCACAAATCGCACAGATGATCCAGTGCAGTGCGCAGGGCAGTATCCCCAACAGGGTGGAACTGAATTCCGGTGGCGACACCGCGATCCAATGCGGCAGGCGAGGCATTGATCACTGTATCCGCCAGTCCCCCCGTCAAACCGACAAGCGGCAGGGTGCCATAGCGCAAACCATACAGCTGCGTAAGCCCACAAGGTTCAAACCGAGATGGAACGAGGATCGCATCACCACCCGCAATCAAACGGTGCGACATCGCCTCGTCATAGCCGATGTGAACAGCAACTTGTGAATGTTTAGCAGCAGCACGAAAACCCGCTTCGAGCTTTGGATCACCCGAACCAAGCACGATAAGCTGCCCACCCCGGTTC
Organism: Roseivivax sp.; assembly: GCA_038138625.1. GTDB lineage: Bacteria > Pseudomonadota > Alphaproteobacteria > Rhodobacterales > Rhodobacteraceae > JAQXDR01. The sequence continues at coordinate 43,307 of JAYQEA010000003.1, read as the reverse complement.
AGCAGGTTGGGCAAAGCATCCAGCAGCAGATCCAAGCCTTTTTGTTCCGTCAGTCGAGACACCACCACGCACAACGGACCCGCAGATACGGGCAGGCCAAACTCGGTCCTCAATGCAGCCTTGGTACGGACTTTACCGCGTAAAGATTTAAAGGTCTTGATCTCGGGGTCCGTGCTCGGGTCCCATACGACTGTGTCGATCCCATTCAAAATACCGCGTAGACGGTTTGCGCGATGTCGCAAAACCCCGTCCAGTCCCATACCAAATTCAGGTGTCATGAGTTCAGCGGCATAACTGGGGGACACCGTCGTCAGCCAATCCGCAGCCATCAGTCCGGCCTTTAGCGCAGAGATTTTTCCATAAAATTCATAGGCATCTGCGGAAAAACGGTCAGGGTCCAGTTTAAGACGGGCCGGATTTAGCGCAGGCGTCAGACCCTGAAAGGCAATATTGTGCACCGTCATCACACTTGGTAGTGCACTGTCGGCGGCGCGCAGGTATTCGGGCGCCAGTCCAGCCTGCCAATCATGGCAGTGTAGCACATCGGGCCGCCACGTCCGAGCGCCCTTCAACCCTATTTGCGCCGCCACCCATGAAAGCGCCGCGAAACGTTCTGCATTATCTGGCCAGTCGGCCCCATCGGGAGCCAGATAGATATTCCCGGGTCGGTCAAAAAGATGCGGGGCATCCAGCACCAATACATCGAGGCCACCACATGTCGCTTCCAGAACGCGGGCTGGACCTCCGAACACTGTGTCAAAACGCAAAACAGGTGCCGCTTTGACAAGAGATTTCATTACCGCAGGATAGCCCGGAAGCAGAGTGCGCACGCGAACATCCTGCTGGGCAAGCGCTGTCGGCAAAGCACCAGCCACATCTGCAAGCCCCCCCGTTTTGACGAAAGGCACACATTCGGATGTCACTGATAGGACTTGGATCACTGTGCGGCGCTCCATCTGTCGACCATGTTCTGCGTGATCAACGTTGTCCCTTTTTCCGTTACGCGAAAGAATTTTGTATCTTCCACAGGATCTTCACCAACGACAAGTCCTGCCGGAATATCAACGCCGCGGTCAATGACCACCTTTCGTAATCGCGCGTTGCGATTGACCGTGACATACGGCAGCACGACAGCATGATCCAGCACCGCATAGGAATTTGTATGTACCTCGGTGAAAAGCAGGGAATTGCGCACTTCGGTCCCTGAAATGATACACCCCCCCGACACCATGGATGAGATTGCGACACCGCGCCGATCGCGTTCGTCATGAATGAACTTGGCTGGCGGCACACTTTCGGAGTATGTCCAGATCGGCCACTGGCTGTCCCACAGGTTCAAATCCGGCGTAAAGTTGGTCAGGTCAATGTTGGCCTCCCAAAAGGCATCAACGGTGCCGACATCTTTCCAGTATGCCGGTGCCCCAGATGCCCGAACACAGCTTTCATCAAAGCGATGCGCCATGGCGCGCCCGGTCTTGACAATTTCCGGGATCAAATCATTGCCAAAATCATGGGTTGAATGGGTATCATTCATATCGTGGATCAACAAACTCCGCAGAAATTTCCAGTTGAACACATAAATTCCCATCGAGGCGAGCGCCTTGTCTGGATCTTCTGGCGTAGCGGGCGGATCAGCTGGTTTTTCTAAGAAACTGGTGATCTGTCCGGCATGGTCCGTAGCCATGACCCCGAATGCCGAAGCTTCATGACGGGGTACCGTCAAACAACCGATGGTCACGTCCGCCTTGGTTTCCACATGCTGGCGCAACATGATTTCGTAATCCATCTTATAAATATGATCACCAGCCAAAATTACAACGTAATCAACATCATAGCTATCAACAATATCGATATTCTGGGTCACGGCATCAACAGTGCCCTGATACCAGTTCTCTTCGCCCATGCGCTGACTTGCGGGGAGGATGTCTAAAAACTCGTTCCGCTCAGCCCGAAAAAAGTTCCATCCCCGCTGACAATGGCGGATCAGGCTATGTGCTTTGTATTGGGTTGCTATGGCAATTTTACGAATGCCTGAATTCATGGCGTTGGACAGGGCAAAATCAATAATACGTGTTTTTCCACCAAAATAGACGGCGGGTTTTACGCGCCTATCGGTCAGTTCCTTAAGCCGACTGCCCCGACCACCAGCCAGAACAAAGGCCATCGACCGCTGTGTCAGTCTTCGATTATCAACCATGGTGCTCTCCAATCAGATCAAGTTCATCCTGCCATTCAAACATGACGGTACTTAGGCCCGGCAGTGTCATTTCGATACAAGCCGGCTGGCCCTGATGGGCTGTGGACTGCGCCACCAGTTCACCATGGTTACCAGTATTACTGCCGCCGTAAATCGCCGCATCAGTGTTCAATATCTCACGCCACCGGCCGGACTTTGGCACACCCACACAATATGAAGTGCGCGTCATTGGAGTAAAGTTGCAAACAACCAAAACCGATGCCGTGCCATCTGGCCCGTGCCGTAAAAAAGATAGCGTAGACTGCTCTGTATCGCCCCCGTTCACCCATTCAAAACCGGATGGGTCACAATCTAGTGCATGTAATGCAGGACAGCGCGCATAGAGATGATTTAAGTCTCGAACCAGTGTTTGTACGCCCGAATGCATCGGTTGCGCAGCTGCATCCCAATTCAATTGTCCGTCATGGTTCCATTCTTCGGGCTGGGCGAATTCGCACCCCATAAACAAAAGTTTCTTGCCGGGATGTCCCCACATGAACCCATAATAGGCGCGCAAATTGGCAAACTGCTGCCATCGGTCTCCGGGCATTTTGGTCAGCATTGATCCTTTGCCGTGCACGACCTCGTCATGGCTGATTGGCAAGATAAAATTCTCGGACCACGCGTATTCAATCCCAAATGTCATCAAATGATGATGATATTTGCGATGGACAGGGTCTTCGGCCATGAAGCGCAGTGTGTCATTCATCCATCCCATATTCCATTTAAAGCCAAAGCCAAGGCCATCATTGTGAACCGGGGCTGATACTTTGGGAAACGACGTGCTTTCCTCGGCCACGGTTACGATGCCCTCATTCGCGCCGTAGGCAGCGACGTTTGTTTCGCGCAAAAAAGCAATGGCCTCGTAGTTTTCTCGTCCACCATCCTCGTTGGGAACCCATTGATCAGCTGCGCGCGAATAATCTCGGTATAGCATGGATGCCACAGCATCGACACGCAAACCGTCAACATGATACTCGTCCAGCCAAAACATAGCATTGGCAACAAGGAAATTGCGGACTTCGACCCGACCGTAATTATAGATCAATGTATTCCAGTCCTGATGGAAACCTTCCCGCGGATCTGCATGCTCGTAAAGGAAACTGCCATCAAATTGCGCCAGCCCATGTGGATCGGCGGGAAAATGGCCCGGCACCCAATCAATCAAAACGGCAATACCCGCCTGATGGGCTGCATCAACAAGATCCCGAAATTCGTGGGGTGGACCAAAACGGATCGTGGGCGCAAAAAGACCCACCGGCTGGTATCCCCAAGAGCCGTCGAACGGGAATTCACTGACCGGCATGATTTCAATATGCGTAAAGCCCATATCGCGAACATACTCCACGAGGTCACGCGCGTGTTCTTTGTAAGACAGAGGCCGCGCCTCGGAACCAACCCGACGCCATGATCCAAGATGAACCTCATAGATGGACATCGGTGCACTGCGATCCTGCGCTTTGGCTCGCGATGCCATCCACGACTGGTCCCTCCAGCCATAACCTGAAATATCGCGCACAACGCTCGCTGTCGCAGGGGCATGTTCAGCCCCGAAACCAACCGGGTCTGCCTTTTGCAAGACTGCAGTGTCCGTCAGGATCTCATACTTGTAGGTCGCACCCTCGCCCACATCGGGAATAAAAATTTCCCAAACACCACAGGCGCCAACGCGTCTCATTGGCAATCGACGACCATCCCAGTTACAAAACTCACCTATGACAGAAGCGCGGCGGGCATTAGGGGCCCAGACTGCAAAATGTGTTCCGCAGACCCCCTCATGAACCATCACATGGGCACCGAGAACCCGCCACAACTGTTTATGCGTCCCTTCGGCCAGCAAATAGGCATCCAACTCTCCCAGTACCGGACCAAACTTATAGACATCCTCGACCCGCGACAGCGATCCATCTGCGGCACAAACCTGAATTTTGTAATCATGCAAGACCGGTGGCCCCACCCAAAGGTCCGCGTCGTCTGATGCCAGATCCGTCACTACGCCATTGTGAATGATTTGAACGGATCGCGCTCCTGGCCAAAATATCCGAACCGCTTCACGATGTGATCCAAGAACTGCGAAAGGACTATCGTGTGTCCCATTTTGTAGCTTCGCGGCATCCTCTGCCTGCATCTGCCGCATGTTCGCCATGTATCGCCCCTTTCGTCTCAAAGCGAGACACCCGAGACCCAGTATAAATCAGTTTGGCAGCTTTTTAACCTCTTCAGCGCGCAGAAGAGGTTTGAACCGCACAGTCGCCACTCATGTGCCTGAAATCGTACATCCTGAGGAGCCTTATTTTCACAATACGGCCATGCGTCATCAGAAGTGATTCGGCATGGGTATGCGCATTTTCCGTGCTGGATTGCCTTTCTTTTTTATGGCAGATTTGTGGCATATTACGTAAAATGCCCAAATGTTATCAGATATTTACCACAAAACCACCTGTTTCAGTGAAAATCTAAGCGTAAGTTAACATTTTCGGCGTCTTTGCAATATTTTGCTTGATCAAACAACAAAAGTGCAGAAGAAATAGGCAAGAGTTCTAAAAGTATAGTTTCTAGTTACAGAAAGCCAAACCATTGATGAGTTGGCTTCTAAGTATCCGAGTATATTTCGATTAGCTTTGGCAGGTCACGCCTATTCCTTGCGCTCCTTTTTTATGGGCGTGTAACGGGTAAGTTGTTGATATGACGGACCGCGATGCGGATTTCTTAACGGTGCAAAAATCACAGACGTCTCATTTCTTGAGAAATGTTCGTGATGCGGAGCCGACGCTTCTTTTCGGGGCCACCATTTGTGCACTGATTGGCTTTATTGATTTTTTCTTCAACGGCTTGGCCGTCGCCTCTATCATTGCCCTGTGCATTGTCACGGCGGTCGCTGGTATCGGTTTTGTGGCCCTGTGGGTTGAAAAATACATGCAGGATCATGCGCTCTCAATCGTAGTAAGCTCGACCGTCACCGCAGCGGCATTCAGTGCTGCGACGTTTGGGTTTTTATATGCAACAGGCAGCCTTTCAAGCGTCACGCAAAGTATGGTACTTGGCATGAAACCTGCGCCCGTGTGTGATATTTTGCCAACCTACTGCACCAATCGTCTGACCCAAACCACACCGACACCAGCTGAAAAACAACGTTCTGATGTGATTGTATTGCGATACGGTTCCGTTAGTGCCGACAAGGCCGCAGGCATTATGAGATCGCTTAGTTTTTCCGGATGGAACCTGCGCAATGGAGTAGCCGCAATCGAAATGGGCGCGCCGCTGCATGCTTCCAGCAGCGTCTGGTATTTCCATGAACAGGACAAGACGCTTGCCGACGCGATAGCGCTGGAGGCAGCCCTTGCAAAAGGCTTAACACAAGCCTTTCCTGTGGTGGATTTTTCAACCACCATAGCGCAGTCCGTGCAAGACAAAGCGTCTATTGCCCCTGGTCACATAAGAATTTTGCTGGCCGACATATAGCCGTCTGCACTGTCAAGGGCTGTAAAATTTCCGAGATGGCGTTGCCAGCCTGTCCCGACCGGATGTTTGATCCGCTAAAACAAGCATGGTCGGGCCACGCTGTTTTATCAGATCAGTTGTCCATCTTTAGTGCCGAAATAAACGCCTCTTGCGGGATATCGACGCGTCCAAACTGGCGCATCTTCTTTTTGCCCGCTTTCTGCTTTTCCAAGAGTTTCTTTTTCCGAGACGCATCACCACCGTAACATTTGGCAGTCACATCCTTGCGCAACGCGCTGAGCGTTTCGCGTGCAATCACCTTGCCACCAATAGCTGCTTGTATCGGAATTTTAAACATGTGCCGCGGAATCAGATCCTTCAACTTTTCACACATCGCCCGACCACGCATGTCAGCGCGATCCCGATGCACCATAGTCGAAAGCGCATCGACGGGCTCGTCATTTACCAAAATGGACATTTTCACCAGATTGTCTTCACGGTATCCGGTCATCTGATAGTCAAACGAAGCGTACCCTTTGGTCACTGATTTCAGACGATCGTAGAAATCAAAAACGACCTCGTTCAGGGGCAAATCATAGACCACCATGGCCCGAGATCCTGCGTAGGTCAGATCCTCCTGCAATCCTCGGCGATCTTGGCAAAGCTTAAGTACATCCCCCAAGAACTCATCTGGCACCAATATGGTGGCCTTGATGCGTGGTTCTTCGATGTGGTCAATTTTGCTGGGATCAGGCATATCCGCAGGGTTATGGAGTTCGATCATTTCCCCATCTTTCATAAAGATGTGGTAGATCACACTTGGTGCGGTTGTGATCAGCTCGATCCCGTATTCCCGCTCGATCCTGTCGCGAATAACCTCAAGGTGCAGCAGTCCCAGAAAACCGCACCGAAAGCCAAATCCCAGCGCGGCCGAAGTCTCCATCTCGTAGCTGAAAGAGGCATCGTTCAGTGCCAGCTTTTCGATCGCATCCCTGAGATCTTCAAATTCTGAGCTGTCTACAGGGAATAGCCCGCAAAAGACCACCGGAACAGAGGGCTGGAAACCCGGCAAAGGTGTCTCGGCTCCCTTTTTTTCATGGGTAATCGTGTCGCCAACCTTGGTATCACGCACCTGTTTGATCGATGCTGTAATAAACCCGATCTCGCCGGGTCCGAGCGACTCGACCGATGTCATTTCAGGACGGAAAACACCAATGCGGTCCACGGGATAAACGGCGTTTGTGGCCATCATGCGGATCCGCTGTCCTTTTTTCAAAACACCGTCCATTATGCGGACCAGAACCACCACCCCCAGATAGGCATCATACCAGCTGTCTACCAGCATCGCTTTCAAGGGAGCATCCACAGAACCATCCGGCGCCGGCAGCCGCGTTACGATGGCCTCGAGCGTTTCATCAATTCCGATACCGGTCTTGGCAGAGACCATAACCGCATCGCTTGCATCAATCCCGATGACGTCCTCGATCTGTTCGGCAACGCGGTCGCAATCACTGGCGGGCAGATCAATCTTGTTCAAAACAGGGACAATATCGTGATCTGCGTCTATGGCCTGATACACATTGGCCAGCGTCTGCGCCTCAACGCCTTGGGTGCTGTCAACCACCAGCAAAGATCCCTCGACCGCCCGCATGGAACGGCTTACTTCGTAGGCGAAATCCACGTGGCCGGGCGTGTCGATCAGGTTCAACACATAATCATGACCATCGGCCGCATGGTAATCAATCCGAACGGTGTTGGCCTTGATCGTAATACCGCGTTCGCGTTCAATATCCATACTGTCCAGCAGCTGCTCTTTCATGTCGCGATCCGCCACGGTATTTGTGGATTGGATCAGACGGTCCGCCAGCGTGGATTTTCCGTGGTCAATGTGCGCCACGATCGAGAAATTTCGGATACGAGAAAGATCAGTCATACGGCGGATATGAGGCCGTTTTGCGCATTGGTCAATGGGGTGCGACAGACTGAGGACCTTGTCGCACAGAATATTCACCGCAATCGATAGGTTCCTTTTGATAGGCGCGTCGTCAAAGCCGCCTGACGCACAGCAAAAGGTCAATATCAGGATCCAAAAATACAATCGAAAGACAGCCTGCCAGAGAGACGAAATCAGTCCTCATTGCTTGGCAGCAAGCTGTCCTTAAAGTCCGCGTAAGATGCTGTCGTAACGGATTCTTTCCAATCAGAGCGCCCGTTGCGTGATGTCCCCCACAAGAACTTTGCCGCTGATGACGGGCTGGAAAACGCAATATCTGACTGACAGACAAAGGTATCGTCTGACGTCACGCGCAACACACCCGTCTTCAGCAATCGATCGCGCAGCTGCTTTGCACGCCCATAAAACGATGGCTTTTCTTTCAGCGACCCATGCGATCCGGCCAAAATAACAAACTCTCCCTCAGCCTCTTGGGCGGTTGCATCGATACCCCATCTTTCGGCCTGCAGGACAAATGTCACATGACCGGTCTCATCCTGCGCATTTTGCGCTGATCGTCTGTCAGATGACATCGATTGAGTGTGAGAGACTGCCTTTAGAAAATCCGCACCAAGGACCGGAAGGACCAATTGAATTTCCTCTAAAAAGGTTTCCATGTCAGCGATATCTGCTTCGGGTAACAGGTCAAACTGCGGACGATCCTTGTTGATCAATGCGGACCTGTTTGCATGACCTGCGATTTCGATCAGCCGGGATTCGAGATACCGCACATGTGCTTTGGTCAGGTTGAGATCTTTGCTCGTTATGGCAATAAATCTGGTCCAGAAATCTTTGTCTTTGTTATGGCTGGCCAGACGTTTTGAGATGTCATCGCCTTCACCAATATAAAGAAGGGGCTGACCACCCTCGGTGTCGTCATCGCCAAAAATGAAATAGACGCCTGTCCTTTTCAACTCCGAGCGTGCGAAAGCCTTTCCAAACGGGACCGCGGCCCAGCCAAGACATGGCCTGTCCAATTCATGACTTCGGCAGTTACGATCCCCGTCGGAATACCCTCTGCGAGAAAGATGCGGACGGATCTGCCACGACTGTTCACTTTAGCGCCGCCATAAATTCGCGCCATTCGCCTTTGGACATGCCGGAATTTTCCTGTGTGACCTCTTCGCCCTTCAGCATACGCCGCACGGCCTCTAGCGCGGTTGCTGACAGCACGGCCCCACCAAGGCGATAATCCTCGAAGGCTTTATACGCAAACGGCACCCAATCCGCGACGATCGCGCAGATGGCGTCTGCGTAGACACGGATTTCGTACTGGGCATGGGCATCCGCGCGCAGGCGCAAGAAGTGCAGCAGATTGTGTAGATCGACCTTCCAATACCATTGCGTATAGATATTTGCAGGCAGGTTCATACGCGCCAGTTCACGTGCCAACCCCTGCTGCCCATCTTGCGAAATCATAGCCTCGTAATGATCATAGGCCGTCATTGCATCATCACGCAGATAGCGTAGAACACGCGCAGCTTCTTCGCCCTGCAGCACCTCACCGCGGCCCTGATTGTTGACCACACTTTGCGCTGCCAAGGCATCAGCTTGGGGAATGTAGAACTCCCTGTCCAGGATTGAATACCGCGCCGAGTACTCGTTCACATTGGCTGTCCGGTGCCGGATCCACTGCCGCGCAACAAAGACCGGCAGTTTGACGTGCAGCTTGACTTCGCACATCTCGAACGGGGTAGAATGCCAGTGCCGCATGAGATACCGGATCAGGCCTTCGTCGTTCTGAACAGACTTGGTCCCCTTGCCATAGGATACACGCGCAGCCTGACAAATCGCAGCATCATCGCCCATATAATCAATGACGCGCACAAAGCCGTGGTCCAAAACCTGATGCGCTTTATACAGATGCGCTTCCATCCCCACAGACACCGCGCGCAAAGTTGGCTGAGACGTGGTGCGTAACGCCGATATCTCGGCCTCTTGTTCTGGGGTCAGGGGCATGGTGGCAGTCCTTTGTGGTGGCAGCAGGTTGCAGTTCTGACCTGTCATATCCGCCTTTCATGGGGTTGGGTAGATCAGCTCTGTCTTTTCAGGCGCTGACCTGTTGCACCGGATACACCAAGGACATCGGGCAATAATCATACTCGACAACTGCCCGTCACCGGCTAAGGTGGCAACTCTTGAGATTATGAAAAGGATCACATCATGGCTCTGCGCTATCTACATACGATGGTCCGCGTTAAGGACCTAGAGGCCTCGATGGCCTTCTACGCTCTGCTCGGGTTGCGCGAAACGCGAAGGACAGACAGCGAAAAGGGACGTTTTACGCTGATTTTCATGGCGCCTGAGGGTCAAGAGGACTGCCCGCTGGAATTGACATATAACTGGGACGGCGACGACGGACTTCCGTCAGACAGTCGACACTTTGGCCACCTTGCCTATGCTGTGGATGATATTTACGCCATGTGTCAGTTGCTTATGGACAACGGTGTTACCATCAACCGCCCGCCCCGCGACGGTCATATGGCATTTGTTCGTTCGCCAGATAATGTATCGATAGAGCTTTTGCAGGCAGGTGATGCGCTGCCTCCGTCCGAACCATGGAGTTCGATGCCAAACACGGGCCATTGGTAACACTGCGCGCGGCTTTTCTTGCGGTCGGGCTGTGCAGCTCTGCGGCTGCGGATTGCGATCTGGCGTTGCTCTTGGCTTTGGACGTGTCATCCTCGGTAGATGCCGAGGAGTATATTCTTCAAAGGGATGGGCTGGCCGCTGCACTGGAAGCCCCGGAGGTGACGCGATCCATCCTGAGTGACGGCGCGCACCCCGTAGCGTTGGCGGCTTACGAGTGGAGTGGTCAAAACCAGATAGTGATGATTCTGGACTGGACGCTGTTGGTGGATGACGTGGCTATTAAGGCTGCTGCGGATCAACTTCGGATGACCACCCGAAGTTATGATACATTCCCGACCGCGATTGGACCTGCGCTTGGACAGGGTGCCGTGCTGTTGCAAAGCGCGCCGCCGTGCAAGCGACGGGTCATTGACGTTTCAGGGGATGGGATCGGTAACGATGGCTTTGAGCCGCGTCATGCATATCGCCACTTTCCGTTTGACGGCGTTACGGTAAACGGTTTGGCTGTACTTGGTGCCGATCCAAAGGTCGTGGACTACTATGTTGACGAGGTCCAACATGGTCTTGGTGCATTTGTTGAAACCGCAGTAGGGTATGAGGGGTATGAGGCAGCCATGCGACGCAAGTTATTGCGCGAAATCGGCGGGCTGCTGATCGGCGCGCGCTGAAACCAAGCGGGGCACCACTTACAATTTTGGGGGACTCTTGGTCGAGTATGCAAGACGAAAGGCATCGGTTGCCTAATCGCTGTCTTTATACCGCAGGTTTTAGACCCTTAATATGCTCAACGGTAAGGGGGGGTCGGATCTTACTTGGGTCTTGATCTTATTGTAACGGGACAGTTCTTGTCCCAAGGCGTATCAAGTACGCATTAGTAAATATAGCGGATTTGTTCTGTCCAGTATCGTTCAAGACGGCGCAGCGATCCGGCAATACTATCCAATCCGTCGGTATCCAGAACACCGCGGGTTTCGATGCCATTGGCGTGACGTTGGAATAACGAATCGACAATGTCACGGATGTTGCGCCCTTTTTCGGTCAAGCGCACCCGGACGGACCGGCGATCAATTTCGCATCGCTGATGATGCATGTAGCCCATATCAACAAGTTTTTTGAGATTGTAGCTAACGTTAGAGCCTTGGTAGTAGCCGCGCGTTTTCAGTTCGCCTGCCGTGACTTCATTGTCACTTACATTAAACAGCAACAGGGCCTGCACAGCGTTGATATCGATGATCCCAACCCGCTCAAATTCGTCTTTGATCACGTCAAGTAACAATCGGTGCAACCGCTCAACCAGCGCGAGGCTGTCTAGATATCCAGCCATGAACCCATGATGGGTAGATTGACCTAGGGGGGTGTGTATGCTCATTCGTATCTCCGTAAAGTTTCGCTTTGATGCAACTTCTGCAAAAAAACGAAACAACCGGTTAAGCGATACGCAGCTGACTAAAATGCTGTTTATTTTTCTACCGTTTTTGCGATATCTTTGATTATCTTAATCACGTCGTCTGGGGCAGACCGCTGCCCGGACACCCACTGATACAAATCCTGATCGTTTTCGGACAGCAACGCATCGTAGGCGACCAGTTCTTCTTCGGTCATCTTATCAAGCCGGACCGCCGCATAGGTCGACAAGATAATATCCATTTCCTTTATACCGCGCCGCATGGATCGCATTCTTAGTCGTCGCAGCCGCGTATCGCGTGTCTCGATCATTCGGACGTCTCCCGCAACCGTTGCACCAACGCCTTTTCAAGTCGCGCAAGTCGTTCAGTCTGGGCCCGAAGTGTCGTGCGGACATCGCGCAGCTCTATCAATAGCCCCGTCAGATCTGCTGACATAACCGGCGCGTCATCTGGTGGCGCCAGACCATCACCTTCACCGTTCAATAGCCACATGATGGAGACATTCAAAAGCCCCGCCGCCATGCTGAGCTTGTTCGCGCGCGGTTCGGACGCGTCATTTTCCCACGATTGCAGCGTCTTCAATTTGACCCCCAACCGCCGCGAAAATTGTTGTTGTGTCATCCCGCCGGCGTCGCGGGCTGCGGCCAGTCGGTCTCCAAAGGTAGCCGTATCAGGGCCATACCAGTCTGTCATGTGTCGTCCTCCATTGCGGGCAGTTGCGTCACACAGCCGCCCGCCGTACATACACCATATCCTGCCTTGATCTACGGTGCTGCCATGACTTTTCTGTCCGAGACCTTAAGCCGCGTTCAACCTTCACCCACCATTGCCGTCACGCAAAAGGCCCGCGACCTCCGGGCGGCCGGCCATGACGTGATAGGTTTAGGAGCCGGCGAGCCAGACTTTGACACCCCAAACAATATCAAAGCAGCCGCAATAGCGGCAATCGAAGCAGGGAAAACGAAATATACCGCTGTCGATGGAATTCCCGAGCTCAAAGACGCCATTTGCGCGAAATTTGCGCGCGAAAATGACCTGAGCTACACGCCATCCCAGATCAGTGTTGGAACTGGTGGCAAGCAGATTTTATACAACGCGCTCATCGCCACACTGAATCCCGGCGACGAAGTCATCATCCCTGCGCCCTATTGGGTCAGCTATCCGGACATGGTTCGCCTCGGTGGGGGGACGCCGGTGGTCGTAGACTGTCCGATGCAGTCAGGGTTCCGCCTGACCCCGCAGGCGCTTGAGGCGGCGATCACTCCGCGGACAAAATGGCTGATCTTCAATTCACCTTCGAATCCGACAGGGGCCGGTTATTCGCACAGCGACCTCAAGGCTCTCACAGATGTCTTGATGCGCCATCCCCATGTATGGGTGATGACCGATGACATGTATGAACATCTTGCCTACGACGGGTTTACCTTTTGCACCCCTGCACAGGTCGAGCCCGGCCTGATCGGCCGCACCCTAACCTGCAACGGGGTCAGCAAATCCTATGCCATGACGGGCTGGCGGATTGGATACGCAGCAGGCCCCGAGGTTTTGATCAATGCCATGCGAAAACTACAGTCACAATCCACCACAAATCCGTCGTCCATTAGCCAGTGGGCAACAGTCGAGGCCTTGACCGGTCCACAGGAATTCCTGATCGAGCGGCGCTTGGCGTTTCAAAAGCGCCGCGATCTGGTGGTCGCGCGTCTGAACGCGTGTCCGGGAATTCAGTGTCCAATGCCAGAGGGCGCATTCTACGTATATCCCTCGATTGCGGATTGCATCGGGAAAACCACCGCAGGCGGCAAAAAGATCGATACAGATGCCGATTTTGCGGATGCCTTGCTGGAAGAGCAGGCGGTCGCCGTGGTCTTTGGGGCGGCTTTCGGCCTGAGCCCACACTTCAGGATCAGCTATGCCACGTCCGAAGCCGTGCTCGCCGAGGCCTGCGACCGGATCAGAGCGTTCTGCGATAATCTGACCTAAGAGCCGCTGAATGAATCGTCGTGATGGGTACGGGTTACTCCATTCAATGGATGTAATCTGCAATTTTGCCTGTGTGACAGATTGATTGGCGACATTGCGGGAATGAATTCTGTTTCATTATTCGTCTTCGGACGCGTTCCCAATTAGGCCAAGGCATAACAAAACACCTGTTGGTAGATTTATTATAAGAGTGCCTCGGGATACGCTCTGGGAGTACAATTTTTCAATCATTCTTGCGTGGGTATTACCCATCGGTTCCATAAATTAATTGGACGTCCAGTTTTCAATACCGCTAATTGCATTGCCGATTCCTTCCGCTATCGAACTTATCGCATTTCCGATACTTTCGGCGACTGAGCTGATTGCATCGGATACCCCACCCCAAAAACTCATGATTACAATCCCCTTGAACTGTTGCCACCGATGCTAGGCCCGTCATCATAAAATTCGCTCACACCAAGCGCGAGATTATGTGAATATTGAAATACATTAACCGGATGAGAAAATCGTGATCTGGCATTGCGCCTTACCCATTCACGTTCCGCGTCATTTATCGGCGCGCGGTTGGTTCTCACTCGATAACCAATAACCCGGCCCCGATAGTCATAACCCACAGATACTTCAGCCTGGTAAGCGACCTCTGAAAGGGTCGCTTCAGCTATCACGTGCTTTTTAAACCCGAGTGAGGTTCGATCCGCACGGTACCGATTATGCACTTCTTCTGAAACTTGCTCCAAGGCTAAATTCTGCGCAACATTTACACATCCCCCCGAACTACACCCTGGAAATCTCACACGCCACGCATCGCCATGCCTAGTGATTTGGTCGAAATAAAGGTCAACTGCGCGCAGTCCAGTGTTTTCAAACTGAGCCAAGAAGTCGCGGATAATAGTCTGAGGGCTATCAGCACGCCTGACACCCATAAGCGCGTATCCCGGCGAACGCACCACAGCGCGCCCGGTGATAGAGGATGTTAAGCGATAGTCGGGCATCCTGCGTAACACCATTGCTTGAAACTGCGCGTCTGTTTCTAAGCGTGGATCATATGACGATTGACCAGAGGCGCAGCTTGCCAAACCGAAAACACTAACGGGGAGGAGTGACATTAAAGTGCGCCTATTGAGGCTGTAATCGGCCACTCGTAATTCTCCAATATTCCAAGTTGTGTTCGCGACAGGGCGGCCTCATGATGTTGCGCACCAGTGATCTTGGCATACGCGATACTCTCTTTTCCGGGCAACACACTGCTTCAAAATGTAGCCTACAACCATCCCGTCAGAATTTCTTTCCAACATACTCACTCAGTTCTATTTAGAGTTATGTGGAGGCCAATCGTATATCCGCTATCGATGGCGGACCTAAGACCGCGTCCCGCAGATGTTAGGGCGGGGTCAATGAACGCTCGCAGTCAAGCCGCATGTCCAAACCAAAATCTGTTTCATCGCCGGTCCCTATGCCCCACGTTTTTCCCATATATGAAAATAGCCGCATCAAGGGACCGCAAAGCGTCAGTGCTGTACGGAAACCTCGTTTCAAAACCCTAGCCGCCAGAAATACATGAGGCTTGGTGTCAAAATTGCCGATCCAAGGATTGCCCAAGTTGCACCGATGGCGCATCCTGCACGTGAGTGAACACGTTGGTTGAGGGATCGCCGTCAAAATGATGAACCATAAAGTAGACACCTCGCCTATCACGGGCCAAAAGCCCGGCACCTCAGGGCTGCGCAAAAAGACGTCTGTCTTTATGCAAGAACATTATCTGGAAAATTTTGTCCAAGCGATCTGGAATGGGACAGGCGGTGCGGCAGGCAAGACGTATGTGCTAGGCGGCGATGGGCGGTTTTTTAATGACAAAGCTGCGCAAGTGGTCTTGCGCATGGCTGCGGCAAGCGGGGCCCAAAGGGTCATCGTCGGTCAAAATGCCTTGCTGTCAACACCAGCCGCATCGAACCTTATCCGCAAACGCGGCACGGACGGGGGCATTATTTTATCTGCCAGTCACAACCCCGGTGGACCTGACGAAGATTTCGGCATCAAATTCAATGCAGCGAACGGAGGTCCCGCACCCGAAGACATCACCACGCGGATCTATTCAGCAACTCAGACGATATCAGTTTACCACATCCTCAACACTCCGGACGTGGATCTGACGACGCCGGGGATCTTTCAACTGGGCGACATGACGATAGAAGTTGTCGATCCGGTATCAGCCTATGGCGAAATGATGGAAGGCCTGTTTGATTTTGACGCCATTCGCGCGCTGTTTGCATCGGGGTTCACCATGCGATTTGACGCGATGCATGCCGTCACCGGACCGTATGCCAAAGCAATCCTCGAAAAACAACTGGGCGCGCCAGCCGGTACGGTCATCAACGCAACACCATCGCCAGATTTTGCAGGCGGCCACCCCGACCCCAATCCAATCTGGGCAAAAACATTGATGGACGAAATGATGGGGCTGGACGCCCCAGACTTTGGTGCAGCCTCGGACGGGGACGGGGACAGAAACATGATTGTTGGGCGTCAATGCTATGTAACGCCGTCTGACAGCCTCGCTGTATTGGCAGCCAACGCCCGCCTTGTGCCTGCCTATGGAAACGGGCTGCGGGGGGTCGCGCGTTCAATGCCGACATCCGCCGCAGTGGATCGCGTGGCCCAGCATCTGAACATCAATAGCTTTGAAACCCCTACCGGTTGGAAATACTTTGGTAATCTTCTGGATGACGGGCGCGCCACTTTATGCGGTGAAGAAAGCGCCGGCACTGGATCGGATCATGTGCGCGAAAAAGACGGCCTGTGGGCCGTTTTGTTCTGGCTCAATATTCTTGCCCAAAAACGCAAGTCTGTCGCGGACGTTATGTCAGGTCACTGGACGCAATTTGGACGCAACTATTATTCGCGCCACGACTATGAGGCGGTAGATGCCGTTGCCGCTGAGGCGCTTATGTCGGACCTGCGCAGACAATTACCTGATCTCGCCGGAAAAAAGATGGCGGAGCTGACAATAACGACGGCGGATGAATTTGCCTACGACGATCCGGTCGATGGCACGCGCACCGAAGGTCAGGGCCTGAGGTTCGGCTTTGACAACGGGGCAAGACTGGTACTGCGCCTATCGGGCACTGGCACAGAGGGCGCCACCCTAAGGGTGTATCTGGAACAGCTGGAAACCGCTTCAAACCGGCTGCACCAAGATCCGCAAATTGCGCTGGCCGCGGTGATTGCAGCCGCCGAGGCATTAGCGGGTATTCGCCACCGAACCGGCCGGGACCGACCGGATGTGATCACCTGAGGTTTGGCGCTGGCTGCTGACGATTTTTGGCGCTTGCAAGATAGGGCACTGCGTGTATCCAAAACCGCGCAAGCAAAAGTAATGCCGCGATCAACAGACCCAAGACCAGCCCCGACCAAACCCCGATAGCACCGAAGTCGAATAAGAAGCCCAGCAGATAAGCCGCAGGCAACCCGATGCCCCAATAGGCGACCGCTGCCATAATCATCGGAACCTGCGTATCCTGAACACCACGCAACAGCCCAAGCGCCACGACCTGCGCCCCGTCAAAAAGTTGAAACAGCGCCGCCATCGCAACCAGCGAAACCCCAACCACCAAAATTGCATCACGCTTTGGTTCGTCTGGATCCATAAATGCCAACAAAAGGGGTTCCGGTACCGCCAAAAAGACGGCAACCGTCACGACTGATATCGCCACGGACACCTGCAGGCCTGCAATACCCGCCCGAAGCAGAAACACCGAATCTTTGCGTGCATAAGCCTGTGCCGCCCGCACCGTCACCGCATTCGATATTCCGAGATGCAGCATGAAAGCCGCCGTCGCCAGTTGCATGACGATGCCATGAGCCGCCAGTGCTATCGTTCCCAGCCATCCCATCATCAAAGACACAGCCACAAACAGACCTGTTTCAGCAAGGCTAGTGATCCCAATAGGAACGCCAAGCCGAAAGACCTTTGCCAGAATTTCCGCATCAGGACGCCAGAAACGCTGAAACAAAGCATGCTGTGGCAGCACTGCTTGTGCATAGCCCACCACCACGCCCACTGACACAATCTGGGTAACAAGTGATGCGATTGCAGCCCCTTCAATTCCCATCTCTGGCGCGCCAAAGCTGCCAAAGATTAGCACATAATTGGCCAGGGCATTCACGCCCGCCGCTCCGACGGTCACCCACATAACGACAGCTGTGCGTTCCAGCGCAGCAAGGTAGCTTTTGAGCGTCATCAAGACAAGCGCTGGCAACAGACCCCATCCAGCAATACGAAGGTATGTATGCGCCATGTCAGCCAGCACAGGGTCTTGCCCCATCAAAAGCAAAAGCGGTTCGGCAAACCAAAAAACCGGCAAACAGGCTAGGAAAAAAAATCCTGACAACCACAACCCCATCCGCGTTGTGCGACGTACCATCTGTTCGTCACCCGCATCCGCGAACGCGGCCACCAAAGGCATAACCGCCCAGGCAAAGCCCGACCCTGCAAGCAGGAAAAAGAAAAAGAACGATCCCCCCAAAACCAGAGACGCCAATTCCTGAACCCCATACCACCCCAGCATGACGGTATCCGTGAGCCCTATCAGGAATTGTGCCAAATGTCCGCCAACGAGTGGCAGACCCAGCACCAAAGTGGCGCGCCGGTGCGCTGAAATAAACATTTAGAATTCTCACAAATTTCAAAGTGCGTATATTTAACCAGTGCTGTTTGCGAAATACGTGGATGGCACTTTGTTCCGCAACGATCCTGCTGTATCGGTCTTTGCCACGAGCCCCTCTGTCTCCGCCCGTTTGTCGACCGGATCACCGGGTGCCAACCTGCGTGTATCAAAAAGGACTGCAGCGGCCAGATCGAATATCTTGGCTATAGTACATTTGGTGAAAATATATCCAGCACAATTTCAGGCAGATGCAGATTTGCTCGCCAGACGGAATTTTGCACCAATTCACAGATCATAATCTTCATGGCTCTGGAGGGGTCAAAAGTCACATTGTGGAGCCTATGTTTGTCAGTCACATCACAATCCTGCGCGTCAGATGCAGATTGTCTCTTTCCGATATCCGCATCGCGTGCCACTGTTTCAGCACTATTTTATGCAGGAGCATGACCATGCCCATCACAACCTGTATCTTTGATGCCTACGGCACCTTGTTTGACGTAGGCTCGGCCGCGCGCAAGCTGGCCGGGCGCCCGGGACAAAAGGCGCTGGCCGCCTGCTGGCAGGCACTGGCAGAGGACTGGCGGCTGAAACAACTCCAATATTCCTGGCTGCGGGCGGTCACTGGCGAATATGAACCCTTTTGGCAACTCACGCAGGATGGGCTGGACTGGGCGCTGGAAAAACACGGGCTGCATGGCAATCTGGCCCTGCGCGAGGATTTGCTGGCACTTTATTGGGAACTGGAAGCTTATCGAGAGGTTCCGATGATGTTGGCCAAATTGCGCGCGATGGGCAAAACATGTGCCATCCTGTCCAACGGTAGCAAAGAGATGCTTTCTGCCGCAGTTGAAAGCGCCGTCATTGGCGAATCGTTAAACGCTGTTTTGTCGGTCGAGGACGTCGGCATCTTTAAACCTGCTAGCATTGTATACGATCTGGTTGGCGCACATCTTGGATGTCTCGAATCCGAGGTGCTGTTTGTGTCGTCAAATGGATGGGATGCCGCCGCCGCCACCGGCTATGGGTTCAAGACAGCATGGGTCAACCGTGCGGGCGACCCCATGGATCGCCTCGCGCATCGTCCTGCCCATGTTCTCAGCGACCTCACCACCATTCCGGACTTGGTTACCTGATGCCCACATTTACGACAAACGACGCGATTGAGCTTTATTACACCGATAAAGGCGCAGGGCTTCCGGTTCTCTGCCTGTCAGGACTGACCCGGGACCACCGCGACTTTGCCTATATGGCGCCATTTTTTCCTGACGTCCGGCTGATTTGTTTGGATTACAGAGGCCGGGGCAAGTCAGGCTGGGCAGATCCAGCAACCTACACCATCCCGCAAGAAGGTCAGGATGCCCTGGCATTACTGGATCACTTGGGGTTGGAAAAGGCCGCAATTCTGGGCACCTCAAGAGGGGGATTGATCGCTATGGGGCTTGCAGCGATGATGCCCCAGCGCCTGCTTGGCGCCGCCCTGAATGATATCGGGCCAGAACTGGATGGGGCAGGCATGACCGCCATCATGGACTATCTGGGCCGAACGCCAGTGTGGAAAACTTTGTCCGAGGCCGCCGCCGCACGCCCGGGCGTCATGGCTGGTTTTGCTGGGGTGCCAGCCACGCGATGGGCGCAAGAAGTGTCCCATTTCTACACCGAAACCCCCGAGGGTCTGCAGCTGAGTTATGATCCTCGTCTGCGCGACGCTGTGGAAGCAGCAGGAGCACTGCCCCTGCCCGATCTGTGGCCATTTTTTGATGCATTTGCCAGATTGCCTGCAACCTGTGCGGTGCGTGGACAAAATTCGGACCTACTAAGTCCCGCTTGCTTCGCCAAGATGCAAAGGCGCGCACCCAATATGATTGCAGGCGAGGTGGCGGATCGTGGGCATGTCCCCTTTTTGGATGAGGCCGACGCCCTCGCACCACTACGCCAGTGGATAAACCTTTTAAAAGCACAGGCCTGAGCCATGAATATCACCATGATCAAAGACGCCGCTTCCCGGCTAGAGGGACATGCCAGACGCACACCGATGCTGACATCGCCGTTTCTGGATAAAATTGCAGGCCGTCGGGTTTTGATTAAACCCGAATGTCTGCAACACACCGGAAGCTTCAAATTCAGAGGGGCGTGGTCGGCTGTGTCTGCATTGGATGCAGATATGCGCAGCAGAGGCGTTTTGGCATTTTCCAGCGGCAACCACGCACAAGGCGTTGCGTTGGCCGCCCGTCAGCATGATATTCCGGCAGTGATCATTATGCCGGCGGATGCACCTGCACTGAAAATCGCCAACACCCGCGCCCTTGGGGCAGAGGTCGTCCTATATGATCGCGCGGGCGGAGAAAGTCGCGAAGATATCGGAGAGCGCCTTGCAGCAGACCGTGGCCTGACCTTGATCCGCCCCTATGACGAACCGCAGGTGATTGCCGGTCAGGGCACAACCGGTCTTGAAATTGCCACCCAGGCAGCTGAACTGGGCGTCACTTCGGCGGATGTTTTGGTCTGTTGTGGCGGTGGCGGGCTGACCTCAGGCATCGCCCTTGCATTGGAGGCCGAGGCACCCGGCCTGCGCGTGCGCCCTTGCGAACCGGAAAAATTTGATGACACCACACGGTCGCTGGCCACGGGGGAAATTCAGCACAACACCGGACAGGCCGTCGGCCTGTGTGATGCGATTTTAACGCCCTCTCCCGGGGATATCACCTTTCCTGTCATGGCCCGACTATGCGGTCCGGGGTTGGTTGTCAGTGATGAACAGGCGTTACGCGCCATGGCGCTGGCGTTTTTGAGGTTAAAAGTCGTGGCAGAACCCGGTGGTGCTGTGGCCCTTGCCGCAGCGCTCTTCAAAGCCGATCAGATCACAGGGGACGCCGTCATTTGCACAATCTCGGGTGGAAATGTGGACCCAAACATCTTCGCCAACGCCCTGTCATTGCTTGAGGACTGAGCATGCCAATCGCCTATGTCAACGGACTTCATCTCCACTATCAACTGGACGGCGACAGAGACGCGCCGGCGGTCGTATTTGCAAACTCTTTGGGGACGGATCTGAGGTTATGGGATGCCATTATGCCTCTGTTGCCGAAAGAGGCCTGCTATCTTCGCTATGACAAACGCGGGCACGGGCTATCAGATTGTCCGGCCGGGCAATGGCAAATGTCGACCCTTGCAGAGGATATAGCGGCCCTGATGGATCATCTTGGATTGAAGGATGCCATCTTTGTAGGCCTGTCCATCGGTGGCATGATTGGGCAAGCTCTTGCTGTGATGCGTATGGATCTGGTCAGGGGATTGGTTCTTTCAAACACCGGGGCCAAGATTGCCACCCAGCAGATATGGCAGGACCGTATCGACATGGTCAACGCGCATGGGATCGAAGCTTTGGCCGACGCAACCATGGCGCGATGGTTCTCGGACAAGTTCCGCAAGACAGCCGACATGCATTTGTGGCGCAATATGCTGGTCGGGCAGCGGTCAGGCGGCTATGCTGCATGCTCGGCAGCGATACAGCGCACAGATCTGAAAGAGGCCACCTCCGGTCTACGCCTTCCCGCGCTTGGCATTGCAGGAACCGAAGACGGCGCCACACCACCCGATCTCGTACGAGAAACTTTGGCCCTTATCCCCGGCTCGGACCTGCGTTTGATCCGGGGCGCTGGTCACCTGCCCTGTGTCGAAACACCCGAGACATATGCACATATCCTGACAGAGTTTTTACATGCACAAGGAATACAAGGCTAAAACGCGGCTTGTCTTTAGCCTGAAGATCCGCAGAGGGCTCCCGGTATCTGAGGTAGAGTTGTCTCTGCCTGAGTGAACGTGGAACGTGGGTGTTCTGGCGATGATCTCGCCTCAAGACGATAAAACAGTGTAGGTCGACCCGATCTGCCAACCAGTGCGCACTCTTGTCTTATCGGGCCCGCGTAAAAGGCCTGAGTGTCAGCCATTTGGCCAGACCGAATGTGTCTTACCATTCGGAGGCTGCGCCCGCTTCATCAGATCGGTCGACTGTAATATTAGCGGCATGGGTGACCCACACCTTAGCAATGTCGAAAGGATTGCGCAGCTTGGGCTTTGGCGTGCCAACGAAGTCAAATACCTCGGATAGCGCGTACCACAAGTGCGGCTAGGTTTTAGAGGTTTTCCGAACACCAAGGGTCCAAGGTGGATGTTCAAGTACGAGATCGAGAAATCCCAAGCGTTTTCAGATCTGCCTGGGGCAATCCACTGATACCGAAAAACACTTTGTGCAGCGGACTATTCAAATACACGCTGTTTGAAGATTTTTTGACAGTTCGACCAACATGACGAAAGCGCGTGGCGCTAACAATCAGCAAACGGACATTAGCTTTTTGGTAAAGTGATCCGAAAAGTGGTACCGTCCTCTCCGGTCTTTGCCAATTCGGCCTTTCCACCATGGCCACGCATCAACTCGGCCACGATGGCGAGCCCCAACCCAGTGCCCCCTTTGCGGACATTGCCCTGAAATGCCTTGAAGAGATTTTCTTGCGCGCGAGGCGGAAGCCCCGGACCATTATCGGCAATCTCGATCACCCACTCCGTCGACAGGTCAAACCCGATCAAACGAATCTTGCCGGGCTCTCCCGTGGCGACAATGGCCTGCCGGGCATTGCGAACTATGTTTTGGATAGATCGGAATAACTGATCTGGATCTGCGGTGATGACCAGATCGCGCGATACGTCTTCTTCGAAGACGACATCAACACCCTGACCGGCGTCTTCGATCGCCAGACGCTCGCCGACGAACACATCATCAACTACGTCTATCAAAGGAAATTGCTGCAAATTCGGGGGATGTTCTTCAGACTTGCCAAAGGCCAGAGTGCTTTCACAAAGCGACACTGCCCGCGAAATTGACCGCATAAGCTTGGGCGCCAAACGCCGTACGGAGGGGTCCTCGGATTCCTCAATACGATCTGTAAACAGCTGCGCCGACGCCAGTATATTGCGCAAGTCATGATTTACCCGCGCCACAGCTGCCCCCAATTGCGCCAGACGTTCGCGTTGGCGCAACGATTGGGTCAGTTCGGTTTGCAGATACAGCAAAGCCTCTTCTGCTTCGCGCATTTCAGTCATATTCGCACCCGGAGTTATAATACGGCGCGCATCCTCGGGGTTTTTGGCATAAGATTGCATGTGATCAACCACGCCCCGGATCGGACGCACCAACAGCAAACGTGCCGTAAAGAACAACAATGTCCCAGTCACCAAAGATATAACCGTCGCAACCACAAGAACCTGAAGGCCGTAATTGACCATTGCAGCGCGCAAAGGTGCCGCATCAAGCGTAACCTCAATCACCTGATTTTCGGATAACACCGGCACACCGATCACTCGGATCACCTGCGGTTCGCGGTCGGCAAAGCGCAGCAAGGCATGACGCATCAACAAAAAAGGTGAATCGTCGCGCAAATCATACGTGTTTGTCAAAGGTCCGGGCAGTGGACCTGACAAAACAAGCTGACGACCCTGATCCGTGCGCAAGACCACGTTGTACACACCGGCATTGCGCAGCAGCTCTTCTTCCAATTCGAAACTGATCATATCGTCTGCAGAAAGCGCGAGCGAGGCGATCTGTGATCGTTCCAGACGTTCTTGCAGGTAGTCGGTCCGAAAATATGCGACCGACGGAAGGAAAATAACAATCTGCGCCAACATTACAAACAGCGTTGTCAGCAAAAGGAGGCGACCGGTCAAAGAGCGTAGCATATCCGGCCTTTTACACTCCCTGTTTTGGCGCCCCTAGGGCAACCAGCGTTGCACAAAGCGCACCACGCGCTTCACGGTTTCGTTTTCAAACAATCTGGGGGTAAAATACGCGCCCACAACGCGTTTGTTAACCTCTGCAATGGTCGGATACGGCGCAACCATGGCAGAAATTTGTGACATTTTCAGTTTATTCACCAAAACAAGCGACCAAAGCGACGATAACTCACCTGCTTGCGCACCGACGATCGAGACACCGACCGGCCGGCCGCTCACAACCATCACTTTGATTTTGCCTGTGGTCTTGCGTTCAGCGATGGCCCGGTCGTTGTGTTCGATATCGAAGGTCGCAGTCTCAAGTTTATCACCGTAGGTCTTTCGGGCGTCTGCCTCGGTCAATCCGACCTGAGCGAGTTCGGGTTGGGTATAGGTCGCCCGTGGGATATGTGCAGTTCTGGCTTTTGACGGCAGACCAAACAAGGCTGATCTGATAATGACCCCGGCATGATAGCCCGCCACATGCGTGAATTGCATCCCACCTGCGACATCACCAATAGCATAAACTCTGCGGTTCGTGGTGCGTAAGGCTGCATCTACTTTGATCCCCGACCGGGTGGTCTCGATACCTGCTGCGTCCAGCCCCAAATCGCCGGTATTGGCCCTGCGTCCTACAGCGACCAACACATGGCTGCCGTGAAACTCTCGTCCATCCTGAACAACAAGGGTTACACGACCATCGATTTCACTCACTGACTCGACCAAGGCGTCTTCTTCAATGGCAATACCTTCGGCTCGCATCTGCTCAAGCACCACAGCTGCCATCTCGGGATCATCACGACCCAAAGCCTTGGCACCTTCAATGACAGTAACCTGTGCACCCAGCCGGCGATGGGCCTGTGCCATTTCCATCCCGATCGGCCCACCCCCGATAATCAAAAGATGCTCCGGAGCTTTGCGCAGTGCCCATAAGGTTTCGTTGGTCAGATAGGGAACACTATCCAAACCTGGAATCGGTGGTATTAGCGGCGATGATCCCGTTGCAATCACCACCCGCCTTGCGCGGATCACATACGGGCCCGCCTGCACTTCACGCGGGGACAAAAACCGTCCCCTCTCACGAATTACGCGAACGCCCAAAGCCTCGAACCGCTCCTGACTGTCTACAGGAGCAATGGTTTCAATCACTTGGGCTACATGATCCTTGGCTGCTGCGTAATCGACCTGAGCCTCGACCGGTGTGATACCAAAGGGTGCTGCTGCTGACATCTCATATGCTAGTTTGCCACTGGCAATCAGCGCTTTTGACGGCACACACCCATAATTGAGACAATCCCCCCCCATCAGATGTGCCTCAAGCAAGGTAACATCAGCTCCCATTTGTGAGGCCCCCGCCGCGACAGACAAGCCACCTGATCCTGCTCCGATCACCAAAAGGTCTGTTTTAATTTGTTCGGCCATGGTCCGCTCCTACGATGTCTGTCCAGCGGGACATAAATTTTGTTGATTTTTAAATGTGATAAAATCTTCAAAGATCCAGCCATTTTGGTCCCCGCCACAGAGGGCCATCAACAGGATGCGCACGGTGGCGACGTGCTTGGTGATCTTGCCGCGTGGGTCGGCACCGCAGGACGGGCGGACCCTGGACGCAGGACCCACAGGGGCCGCGATACCTGCGCTGCGGACGTCCGGCGCAGTAACGATCCTTTTGACCGAGCGGATGGCGGTGTGGCGGCGAGGTTCTGCGCACGCAATTCCGATGGTCTTGCCTGGCTCGGCCAATATGTCCATCACGCGAAGGGCCTGATCCCTCTCGCCCAAAAAGGAGATCTTCACAAGAGGTGTGAACCGCCAAACCAAGCTCTTGCAAAAGGTCATGGGCGCAAACCGCGCCTTCGATGGGCCGCAAGGCGCTAGGCAACACTCTCGCCCGAGACCTGTCTCCCGCTCCAAATCCCTTACCACATTCAACGCCTTTGATCACCCACACTTGGGTCATGCCTCTTTCTTAGGTTTGCGACAACCTTTGAGTGAATTCGGAGGCGCAAACAATCTGTGATTTTATTTTTGGCCCGTTCCACAGATCAAATCCCCGAGAGGTGAATGTATCAAAAGCCCGCAGAACGCGGATCCAACGCCGTTGTTAGATCAAATCATTAACGGCACAACACAAAATACAAAATTCCCTGTGGCTACAATCCAAAACTAAATCAGGGGGTCAAATGCAGACGGGTTAAACATCAGGACATCCCGTTTGATCAGAAATTTCGGGAAGATGATTGCAGAAGAGACAAAGTGGCGCTTTCGGCATTCCAGATCCCTCTTTCGTTGAAACCCCAAGGTTTGTGATGACGATTTACAACCATCCGGCGCTGTCATTAGGCATCCGAATGGGTCGCGAAACTAATAACCCTGCGCATGATGGAGCAGTTGGATCAGGCTTTTTGCTCAGGCGACGCTATGGCATGACGCCCCTTTTCCGCAGAGGCGTTCACGTTATGATCGTGGAAGTCGGTGTGCCAAGATCTGCGAGGCCGTTTCGGATCGTAGCCAGATAGGCATCTTTGCAACTGGCCAACCGCAAATGCGCGCGGTCCAATCGGCTTTCTCCGGCTTTGGTGTCGCATAGTATCTGTCAACACTTGGGCCGAGCCGTTGTTGCGGGCGAAGAAGCACGCACCCCTCTGCCCAACACACCATTTCGGGAGCAAAGCAGACCGACCATGATCCAGGCTGTGCGAAGGTCAGATATGCCACTGCCAAAGTCCCCGAGGTATTTTTTGAGTAAAGGTCTGTGTCGAAAAACCAGCCAGTGCGCACGCTGGATTTAAAAGATGGCCCCGAGCCAGAGACGACGTCTAACCCGAGGCCAGCACTGCCAAAATCACTAAAGTTCGTGATTACTGTCAGACCTCAATGATCCGCTGCAGTCATTCAGAAATATTTAAGGCTGGTATTGGGACCCAACCGAATACCCGTCTTTTCATCCTATGACGGCAAGATCAGGCCAGTCCCGACACAGGAATCACTGTCAGAAACCCTCCAGCGAGGCACTATGATAAATCCGCTGGCATCATCCAGAGCCCATGTCCACTGCTGATACCTACAAGGCATCGCACACTCACACGGTGGATCTGGCAAGCATAAAACCCGATACTTCAGCTGATCCAAGCGACACGCCTCGTTCGTCTTTCCGAACGCATGGCAGTTCTAACGAACCATCGAAAACCAAAATCACGAAAGGCCGTGACCAACTTATTTTCGAAAAATTTTGATAATGATTGGCAGTGCGGCCAAAGCGCATAGGCCCAAGATAGGCAGTAAGATCTGCGGCTCGACTATGACGGAGAGATTTGGCCGCGTTCCACGCTCAAAAACGTCCCCCAGCCCCGCACCGACCGCGGTAAAAACCAGTGTTCCGGGAATAATGCCAACAAAGGTCGACACTGCAAATCGAAACAACGACACTCCGAAGAATGCCGGTGCCAGATTGGCAACGAAAAAGGGAATTGCCGGAACCAGACGCATGAGAAACAAGGTTGACCACTGATTGCTGTCGATCCCCGCCTTAAGTTTTTTCACCGGCCCAGAGGCTTGGTCCATCCTTGATGCCAAGAGATCCCCTAATCCCCAACGCGCTGCCAGAAAAATAACCATCGCACCGCAAGTGGCCGCAGTCACGTTGAACAGGACACCGGGAAAGGTTGCAAACAAGAAGCCGCCTGTCAGTGTCGCAACGGACGCCCCCGGCAGAGAAAACGCCACGATGACAATATATATACCGATGAATGCCATCACGGATGCCAGGTAGTTTTTGTCCCTGAAGGCAACCAGTATTTCGCGGTTGTCCTGAAGGGCCGCAAAGCTTAACCGATCTCCGAAAGAAAAGAACCCGATCAAAGCTGCACAAACAATGAACGCGATAGGGATAATGCGGACCAAGCGTGCAGTGCTAAAGGCAGGTTGAGGCGATTTTGGCATTCTATGTCAAATCTCATTGTGTAAAATCGAAGTCTCGCCATTACAGACAGTAACGGTGTCTTTGGACTTATCTTGCTAGGCCTATTTATGCATCCATCATTATCTGTTAAGGGATCTTTGCTGTAAAAAAGTCTCATGGCCCGGCCGAGGCCATTTGACATTGGCTGCGAAGCTTTCTAAACGACACCCAACCCCGATGCCGTCGCTGGCGAATCCGCGTCGGTGCCAGAGAATCCGGTCGAAAAGACCCCACACCTATGGAGAGCGAGCGATGAAGCGCACCTTTCAACCTTCGAACCTTGTCCGCAAGCGGCGTCACGGGTTTCGTGCGCGTATGGCGACAAAAGCCGGCCGTAAGATCCTGAATAACCGTCGGGCTCACGGGCGTAAGTCGCTGAGCGCATAGTGCATTCAGGCGGGCCTACATTGAACCGCACTGAAACGAAAAAATCCGCCGTGGCAAAGCGCTCGCGGCTGTCAAAAGACACGGACGGCGTGCTGGTGATGACACAGCGCGCCGATTTTGTTGCTGCCTCTCGCGCCGATAGACAATCCTCGCGTAGCGTCGTTGTGCAAATGCGTGACCGTAAGGACCCTGACGGCCCAGTGCGCGTTGGCTTTACCTGTTCCAAAAAAGTCGGCAACGCAGTGGCCCGCAATCGGGCAAAAAGACGTCTGCGGGCACTGGCGCGTACTATTTTACCTAATCAGGCCTTGCCCGGACGCGATTATGTGTTGATCGGGCGGGGTGGTGTGACGGGCACCTGCCCTTGGAGCGTTTTGCAAGACGATCTGCGACGTGCATTAAAACGGCTACACGGACAATGAGCCCAGCCGCTTGGATCGTGTCCTTGCCCATTCGGGCCTACCGATTGCTTGGCTCACCTTGGGTAGGGCATGGCTGCCGGTATCAGCCGACCTGTTCGGCATATGCCATGGAGGCGCTGGAGCGTCATGGCGCAGTCCGCGGCACATGGCTCACGGTAAAGAGATTGGGCCGATGCCATCCTTTGGGGGGATCTGGCATTGATAATGTCCCAGATTGATCCAAACACGTCCATCACCACGGATCGCAACTTTGCCAATATGTGCCTGATCCGGCGCCCTTAGGAAACCAAAGTTTATTTTCGGCCAAATCAAACAAAATAGCGGGGATCGTCTTGCCTTGAAGTCAGTCTGGTCCTTTTGCAAGCCCCTTGCTTGCACATCGGCTTGGCCCTAAACACCCATGCATGCTCGATGATGCCAAAGATATTCACCCCCTTTTTGACGGTGCTCCAAAAACCACCGAATTCAAAAAGCTACGCAAACGGATCGTACAACAGGTTCGCGAAGCAATCGAACAGTATGGTATGATAGAACGCGGTTCCCGTTGGCTGGTATGTTTGTCAGGGGGGAAAGACAGCTACACGCTGTTGGCGATATTATATGAACTCAAGTGGCGCGGGCTGTTGCCGGTCGATTTGCTCGCCTGCAATCTTGATCAGGGGCAACCCGGCTTTCCGGCGACGGTGTTGCCTGAATTTTTACAAAAGATGGGTGTTCCACACCGGATCGAATATCAAGACACATATTCGGTCGTAATGGACAAAATTCCGGCTGGCCGGACCTTTTGTGCCCTATGCTCACGCCTGCGACGGGGACATCTTTACCGGATTGCCCGTGAAGAGGGATGTTCTGCAGTCGTTTTAGGTCATCACCGCGACGATATTTTGGAAACTTTTTTTATGAACCTTTTCCATGGTGGACGGTTGGCCACCATGCCACCAAAGCTCGTAAACGAGGAAGGCGATGTATTCGTATATCGCCCCTTGGCACATGTTGCCGAGGCAGACTGCGAACGTTTTGCCAAGGCTTTGGATTACCCGATTATTCCATGCGATCTCTGCGGTAGTCAGGATGGCCTGCAACGCCAGCAGGTCAAGCAGATACTTGACGGTTGGGAAAAAAATAGCCCCGGACGTCGGCAGGTAATGTTCAGGGCATTGATGAACGCACGACCATCGCATCTTTTGGATCCCAAGCTTTTCGACTTTGCCGGGCTGTGTCTTGATCAAAAATAAGCAGAACGAAGCAGAATAGCGTTAAGTGGATACTCACCTGTTGATGAAAAACATAGTCGTCAGCAAACACAGGTGGGGCAGTCATGGAAAAGCGCGGAAATGGCAATCTCAGGCTGCGGCGAGGTCGCCTTGGACTTGCGGCGGGACTGGCAGTGTTCTTTGGCGGCTTGGGTGTTTTCGGCATGGAAGTCGCCGTCGGACTGCTGTGCATCGCCTGCGGTGTTTGGCTTTTTGTTTGGTCCCGAAATAGGGTGGCAATGCGGAAGCGTCCGGCTGAGAATTCGTTGCTAGAACACGCAGACGCGGCGATCCGTGCAACAAGACGCAGCCATAAACGCGTGTGTCTTATGCTTGTCACTGTCACCACGAGTAATGCCACACCATCAACAAAAGCCCGCATTATAGATCAGGCCGGTGCAGTATTAAGAGACAGAGACCTGTTGATATCACGATCTGATAACCAGTTGGCAATTCTGACGGCTGCGCAAGATGGGCTTCATACGAATGCCATGATGGCAGTCGCAAGACGCGTGCAGACCGCAATTGAAATGCCTCAACTGCCTGCACAGATCCCAGCACTGAAAACCCGCGCGGCCATAGGGCTGGCCAGCGCTCCGCGGCCTTCACAGGTTATGACCGCTGCCGAACTTGTCAAAACCGCCGAAGACGCGTTGGAGATCGCAGAGCAGCAGGGGCTGTCAGGAATATTTTGTGCAGACCCGCTG
Source organism: Roseivivax sp. (assembly GCA_038138625.1). Taxonomy (GTDB): domain Bacteria; phylum Pseudomonadota; class Alphaproteobacteria; order Rhodobacterales; family Rhodobacteraceae; genus JAQXDR01. The sequence goes on along the minus strand of JAYQEA010000003.1, from coordinate 12,502 downwards.
CCTCCGAGGCGTCCCATCGACACACGATTGGTCATAGAGGCACAGCGCGCTTTGGACACCGATCAAATCGTACCATGGTTTCAGCCGCAAATTTGTACACGCTCCGGTCGCCTGATCGGTGTCGAAGCCCTCGCACGTTGGGAGCACCCCGAACGTGGTCTGATTTCGCCGTGCGGCTTCCTACCTGCCCTTGAACAGGCAGGCGTGGCCGGCAGACTGAGCGAGGTCATGTTGCATCACGGCTTTGCCGCAATGAAATTATGGGACGGTGCCGGAATTAAGATCCCCTTTATGGCGATTAACCTGTCTGGTGATGAACTGGGCAAACCCGGTCTTGCGCAACAGATTGCCTGGGACCTTGATGCCCACAACATGGCTCCGGAACGTCTCCGCGTAGAAATCCTTGAAACTGTGGCGGTCGCATCTGCCAAAGGCACGGCAGGTGAAAATATTGAGGCCCTGCGCGCCTTGGGCTGCCTGATTGACCTTGACGATTTCGGGACCGGTCACGCCACAATCGCGGCCGTGGAACAGTTTGGCGTCGATCGCCTGAAAATTGACAGAAGTTTTCTTTCGGCAATCGACAAAGACCCGAGACAACAAAAACTGGTTGGCGCCATTATTGCAATGGCAGAGCACATGGGCCTTGATACATTGGCCGAAGGACTGGAATCCAGAGAAGAGCTTGAAGCGCTCACCAGGCTCGGCTGCGGTTTTGCTCAAGGGTATGCAATCGCCCGCCCAATGCCTCGGCAAGACTTATTAAGATGGGCGAAACGGCGTAGCGCGTTTCAAGTGGACCGCAAACGCCACAACACAGCTGTCTAATTTCTGTAGCACGCAGGCGTCGTCACCAAAAATACGAACACCAGATTTCATGTCCACGATGAAAGAGCACGGAACATGAAAATCATTAATGTGGGGTCGGTATCGCCAATAATTCCAAAAATTAAGCCTCAACAAGGCGTCGAAGCCATTACGCAGCGATGTTCGGGCAGCTTTGGACTTGACCTTTAACCTCTCCTCTGTTGAACCCTCTGAAAGGCAGAAAAGAGCGAGAGGCCCCTCCCCTCATGGACAATCAAAACAAGAACCTGCTGTTGGCAACCGCCCTTAGCTTTGCTGTGATACTCGTTTGGTTCGCACTCTTCCCTCCGCCCGATGCGGTGAGCACTGAAATGGATCGCGCGATCGCCGAGGATTCGCTGACAGCCCCGGCATCCGAACGCCAATCCGTAACGGCTGGTACTGTAGGCCAAGAGCCCTCAGCTCCAACCGACGAGGTGCGGCGTCTGCCCATAGATACCGCACGATTGACCGGAACATTGTCGGTCACAGGTGCGGTTTTGGATGACCTGCGTCTTAAGGACTACTTTGAGACAATCGAAGACGGCTCTGACACGGTCCATATTCTGCGCCCTGTTGGCGAACTTGATCCCTATTACAGTTTGTTTGGCTGGATACCTGTTTCGGGGACCTCGACCAACGAAGTTCCCAACGCCTTGACCGAGTGGACCGTCGTTTCAGGCACTGTATTGAGCGAGAACAGCCCCGTCACACTACAATGGCAAAGCCCCGGAGGCCTGACTTATAACCGGACAGTCTCTATCGATGACACATTCATGTTCTCGATTGTTCAAACCGTTGAAAACAACGGTGACGCAACAGTTGTACTGCGACCATTTGGTATGGTCGCACGTCACGGAGAACCAAGCGATCTCAAGAACTTTTTCGTTCTTCACGAGGGCGCAATGGTCATGGCCGACGGCGAGCTGACAGAAATCGATTATGGGGATATCGAAGACTACGACATCGATCGCACAGAACGTGCACGGGCAAAGATCTTCTCAATAAATGCCAATGGCTGGACGGGCTTCACAGATCACTACTGGATGACGTTATTGGTACCGGAGCCGGGTCAGCCGTTTACTGCGGTCGCCAGTTATGATGATCGCAGTGCCATTTACAGGACGAAATCGGAATATGCCGACAGGACGCTCGCTCCCGGAGATCGGGCATCGTTCCAGACCGGTCTGTATGCCGGGGCAAAGGAATGGGAAGCAATCAGCGATTATCAAGCCCAAGGCGTTGATCGCCTGACCGACAGTATTGACTGGGGTTGGTTCTTTTTCCTCACCAAATACATCTTTATCGCCCTGCATTGGCTGAATGGGGTGATTGGCAATATGGGTATAGCAATTATTGTGCTGACCCTCGGCATAAAGGCCATCCTGTTTCCATTGGCCTACCGCTCTTATGCCTCTATGGCCAAGATGAAAGAACTTCAGCCAGAAATGGAAAAGTTGAAAGAACGTGTCGGAGATGATCGTCAAAAGCTTCAAAAGGAAATGATGGAGCTGTACAAACGAGAAAAGGTAAATCCCGCCTCTGGCTGTTTGCCGATCCTCTTGCAAATCCCGATCTTTTTCTCGTTGTACAAAGTGATTTTCGTCACGCTTGACCTGCGGCACGCACCGTTCTTTGGCCCGTTTCAGGACTTGTCCGCTCCGGATCCAACCAGTATCTTCAACATCTTTGGATTGTTTCCTTGGGCTGCACCTGCCCCTGAGAGCATCATGTCGCTGATCTTTATTGGTATTCTACCATTGCTTCTCGGTATTTCGATGTGGCTTCAGCAAAAACTGAACCCCGCACCCACGGATCCGACACAAGCGATGATCTTTAACTGGTTGCCTTGGGTGTTCATGTTCATGCTAGGTGGCTTTGCCAGCGGACTGGTTGTCTACTGGATTGCCAACAACGTCATCACGTTCACGCAACAATATCTGATTATGCGCAGTCAAGGCTTTAAACCCGATGTTTTTGGGAATATCGTCTCAAGTTTCAATCGCTCTAAGGCCGGAAAATGACCGCGCAGCTTTCGCAGATATGGGTGTATCCGATCAAGGCGGTCGGACGTCAGATGCTTGGGTCTGCGACCCTGTCCCCGTCGGCCTGTATACCGGGCGATCGCGCGTGGGCCGTGACCCGCGAGGGCGCAAATGTCGATGGGTCTCAATGGGAACGATGTGGAAATTTTATCCGTGCGGCCTCGGCTCCGATGCTTCAGGCCGTGGACATCACATCCGAAGCTGCGGACGGCACATTCACCCTGACCCACCCTGATCGGCCAGATATAAAAATTGATCCGGCGAAAGACGGGGACGCGCTTGTGGACTGGCTGTCTCCAATGCTGCCAGAGGGTTTGCACGCTGCGAAATTGGTGCAGGCACAAACACAGGGAATGACAGATTCTGCTTATCCGTCGATCACGCTTTGCAATTTTTCCTCGCATCGAGCGGTCTCACAACGCCTGGGGCAGGATTTGTCGATCCATCGCTGGCGCGGCAATTTGTGGATCGACGGTCTTGCCCCGTGGGAGGAATTTGATTGGATCGGCCGCGAGGTCCAGATCGGTGACTGCGTTCTGTTTGTCGAAGATCGTACAGAACGGTGCCGGTCTACCGAAGCAAACCCTGAAACAGGCCGCCGTGATGCTGATGTCCTGGGTGCCCTGTCCAGCTGGGATCATGCAGATTTTTCGGTTTTGGCAAAGGTCGTTCAAGGTGGATCCATCCAACCGGGTCACAAGGTGGTGGTACTGTGAGCGTTCTGCCATTTCCCTCTTGCCCCAGTCCGAATGATCAGGACGCCGAGGAAGCCCGGAGGTTGTTGACGGGGCAGGTCGACTTTCTGAAAGGTGTTGTCGACATGACTGGCCTGCCACCGGCAGACCGGGTCGAGGTCTGCTTTGCCGGCAGGTCCAATGTTGGAAAATCCAGCCTCATCAACGCGCTGACAGGGCGTCGCGGGATTGCGCGGGCGTCCAACACGCCGGGCCGAACACAGGAAATAAACTTTTTCACAGTGGCAGACAGCCACTTTCTTGTGGATCTTCCGGGATATGGATTTGCCAATGCACCGGTTAAGGTCGTCGCTGAATGGCAGGCTTTGTTAAAAAGATATCTGGCAGGCCGTGTGTCCCTGGTACGGGCCTTTGTCTTGATTGATCACCGCCATGGCGTAAAACCGGTGGATGAAGAGATCATGTCGCTTCTGGATCGCTGCGCTGTAACCTTTCAGGCCGTTTTGACGAAAGAAGACAAAGTCAAAGCCAAAGACCGCCCGAAAATTTTACAGCAGGTGCGTGCAGCTTTGGCCAAGCATCCCGCTGCATTTCCCGAAATTGTGGTCACCTCGTCGGAAACGGGTGATGGAATCCCAGCGTTGCGGCACATAATCCGCAGCCTTGCATAAACAACACCAACCAAGAAGACTTCGACATGTACACCTCGGGCTTGCGGTCCAATACTGTTAGCCAATACACCCAAGGGGCATATTTGCGATAGGCCACCCCATGAGACACCGAATGCACGCTGATTTTCTTGCCACCGCCCGCACCCTGTCAGAAGCCCTGCCCTATATGCAGAGGTACGCAGGCGCTGTGGTCGTCGTCAAATTTGGTGGCAATGCGATGGGCGATGATAATGAAATGGCGCGGTTTGCCCGCGACATTGTGCTGATGCGTCAGGTGGGCATCAATCCCGTGGTTGTTCACGGTGGTGGCCCGATGATCAACGAGATGTTGACCCGGCTCTCTATCAGCTCTCACTTCGTGAGGGGCAAGCGGGTAACTGACGCCGCCACTGTTGAGGTGGTGGAAATGGTTCTTTCCGGACGGGTCAACAAACGCATTGTCCAGGCGATCATGGCAGAGGGCGGACGCGCTGTGGGATTGTCGGGCAAAGATGACAATCTGATTGTCTGTGAAGCAGATGACCCTGAGTTGGGCTTTGTCGGCCGACCGGAACAGATCAATCCACAGGTGCTTCGGGATCTGTTTGCCGCGGACATCATCCCGGTGGTTGCACCTTTGGGGGCAGGCATCACTGGAAACGAAACTTACAACATCAACGGCGATACGGTGGCAGGCGCCCTGGCCGGAGCGCTTCAGGCGGACAGACTTTTACTTTTGACAGACGTTGCAGGCGTTAAAAACGATGCAGGCCAGGTCGTTACCGAAATGACCCCCGAAGACGTCAAATCAATGATCGACCAAGGCACAATCGCAGGCGGCATGATCCCAAAAACTGAAACTGCCCTTTCTGCAATCTCGCAGGGTGTTCGCGCGGTTGTCATTCTGGATGGACGTGTCGCCAACGCCTGCCTGTTAGAGCTTTTCACAGAGCATGGCGCCGGTTCCCTGATCCGACGTGCAGATCTCCCCCCGGCGCGGTCCGAAATATGACGCTGGCGGCGTTGGAAACAAACGCCCAAAGCCACGGGCTAACCCTGCGTGCAGCGATACACCCCACTGGCGATCTGGCTGTCAATGGCGCAAAAACGGTTGTCCTGCTGGGACCGCACGAACCCAAATTCTGGCCCTATGTGCGAACGCAGCCGGAATTTCTGGACGGTCACCCACATCCAATGGACCGTTGGTCGCGCCGTGTGATGACACATTTGGCCACGCCGATGGACGGACGGGTCCACCTGCCATCAGATGGTCCGCCGTATCCTCCGTTCATTGGATGGGCGCTGGCATCGGATAGCGTGGACACAAGTCCGGTAGGCCTGTTGGTGCATGCCGATGCAGGATTATTCCTAAGCTTCAGGGGGGCTATTTCCCTTCCTGAACGGTATACCTTGCCTCAGATGTCGCCGAGCCCCTGTGAGAGCTGTACCGAGCGGCCCTGTGAATCGGCCTGCCCAGTTGGTGCATTGGGAAAAGATCAAAGCTACGATGTTCCAAGATGCAAAGCCCACCTTCGTACATCTGATGGCGCAGCATGCCTGTCTGGTTGTTTGGTGCGGCGTGTGTGTCCGGCATCGCATCGACTGGATCGCGATCCTGCGCAATCGGCTTTTCATATGGCCGCCTTTTTGAAAGATAAATGATATGCGCCTGATTTTGATGCGCCACGCCGAGTCAGACTGGACCAGCCCGGCAGGTGGTGATCGGGATCGCCCCTTGAACACACAAGGTAACGTAGCTGCAACGGCACTTGGCCGATGGATGCAGGAAAATGCATTCCTCCCGGATCTGTGCCTGTGCTCATCTGCGCGGCGGACACGCGAAACGCTTGCAAGGTTGGGAATAGACGTCGCCACCCATTTTGAAGATACCTTATACCTTGCAGATGCTACCGCCCTTGCTGAAGCGGCTGAAACCGAGACCGTCAAAACTTTGCTTGTGATCGCACATAATCCCGGAATTGCAGAGTTTGCGCATCAACTTGTCACGCCACCGCCAAATCACACACGTTTTGAAGACTTTCCACCTGGAGCAACGGCAATCATTGACCACTTCGGACAGGGTACGCATGGACCTGCCAAATTGCATGCCTTTGTGGTTCCCAATGATTTAAAATAAAAAGAACAGACCTACAGACGGTCTGCCCTTTTTTAAAACTTTGGTCCTTCCGGCTATAAAACGCCGCAGAATTTGGTCCCCGACATCTCCTGAATAAGATAAGCACCCAAGGTGCAGCGGACAAAGTTGCTGCACCTTGAGCTGTCAGTGTCCAAGGATCTGGCTCAGGAACAGTTTCGTGCGTTCATTCTGCGGGTTGTTAAAGAACTCTTCGGGTTCGTTCTGTTCAACGATTTGTCCGGCATCCATAAAAATCACCCGGTTGGCGACCTGCCGTGCAAAGCCCATTTCATGGGTCACGCAGATCATGGTCATACCCTCTTCGGCAAGAGCGACCATTGTATCCAGCACTTCTTTGATCATTTCTGGATCAAGTGCGGATGTCGGTTCATCAAACAACATGATACGCGGCCGCATACACAGTGACCGTGCAATCGCCACCCGCTGCTGTTGCCCACCCGATAACTGACCGGGATATTTGTCAGCCTGTTCAGGGATTTTTACCTTTTCCAGAAAATGCATCGCTGTTTCTTCGGCTTCTTTCTTGGGTGTCTTGCGAACCCAGATCGGAGCCAGCGTGCAGTTTTCCAAAATAGTCAAATGCGGAAACAGATTGAAATGCTGAAACACCATGCCAACTTCGGATCTGATCTTGTCGATGTTCTTCAGATCAGACGACAGAACGGTACCGTCCACTTCTATCCGGCCCTTTTGGTGTTCCTCGAGCGCATTAATACACCGGATCAGGGTTGATTTACCCGATCCAGAAGGGCCAGCAACCACAATCCGCTCGCCACGAAAGACGTTCAAATTGATGTCACGCAGGACGTGAAAGGTTCCGTACCACTTGTTCATTTGTTCGATCGAGATGGCCACCTCGTCCGACACACTCATCTTTTGTGCAGCTTCAGTCATTTGTCAGACCTTTCTTGTTAGCGATGACTGGTGTCAAGCTGACGCTCGAGCCATTGCGAATATTGCGAGATGCCATAGCAGACCGGGAAGAAGAGCAAGATTGCTGCGCCCCAAAGCTCCCAGTAGACACCATTCCACTCGGTGGATGCGAGGATTGGACCGCGGATCATGCCCACGAGATCAAACATCGAAATAACCGAAACCAGGGTTGTATCCTTGAACAAGCCCACTGACACGTTCACGATCCCCGGGATCGAGATTTTGAGCGCCTGCGGTAGAATGATCAGTCGTGTTGCCTGTGCGTAGTCCAAGCCCAGACTGTCTGCTGCCTCGTATTGACCTGTGGGCAGGGCAGCAAGTCCGCCGCGGATCACTTCGGCGATGTAGGCCGAACTAAAGAGCGTGATCATAATGATCACCCGCAAGATCAGGTCAAAGTTTGTGCCCGGTGGCAGGAAGTAGGACAGGACAACATTGGCCACAAACAACAAGGTGATCAAAGGCACCCCGCGCACAAATTCAATGAAGACGACACAGATGATTTTGATGATGGGCATGTCTGATTGACGCCCGAGGGCCAGGACAATTCCGATAGGCAGTGACAGCGATACGCACACCGTTCCAAGGATAAAGTTCAACATGAACCCGCCCATGTCGCGCGACCGTACCGCCTCAAAGGCCAGAAAATCAGGCGCCAATCCGGCAATCTGACCACCAACGATCCACACGATCACCGTGGCGACCAGACCCAAAGCGACGCCGGCTGCAAATCCGAACGCCTCGCCTCTTTTGAACACCAGATAACCCACGATCAGACCGATCATCACAAACAAGGGCGACAGAATACTACCTCCCCAGATCAGCCAGAATGCCACAAACGGATAGAGCCCGGTCATCAAAATGAGGTAGCGTATGATAGGGGTGCCAGAGGCTGCCAGGGTCGAGATCACAAATGCCAAAACCGCCAGAATGGCCGGTGTCACGGCCATGCCAAGCCCACTGCCCTGAGCCATGGCACCAAGCACGATGAGCGCAGCCATGCACAGCTGAACAATGGCAAGGATACGAAACGCCTTGGCGATCAATCCCATGAACATCAAACCGGTCACCGCGAAAGGCAAAAGCAAAAACGCGGTAAAGGGACGCCAGTATTGATCCGTTGGATATGTGAACCCAAACAACATCTGGTTCCAACGTTCCGTTAGAACCGCGAAGCATCCACCAGCCTCTCGTCCCGCAGCGTCTAGGATGTCTCGGCAGTCCCGGATTGAGTCTGCCGTCCAAACACCACCGAACAGCCATGGCAAAAAGCCAGATAGCAAGTAGTAGATGATCAGCAGTGCGAGGACGGTCATGATGCTATTGACCACATCAGGGAACAGGTTCTCTCGAACCCATTTAAACGCGCCCTGCTGACTTGACGGCGGGGCCTGCTCTGGCAGCATTTCGGTGCGCACATAGGCGACTTGACGTTGATCAGTCATATCAACGCTCCTTCAGCTTAACGGCGTTGTTGTAGATGTTCATAATGAATGAAATCGACAGACTGATCGTCAGATAAAACAGCATCAGTAACAGGACTGTTTCAATCGCCCGTCCCGTCTGGTTCAACGTGATCCCACCCAGCGTGCCCGTCAGATCCATATACCCCACTGCAATCGCAAGAGAGCTGTTTTTTGTCAGGTTCAGGTATTGCGAGATGAGAGGTGGGATGATCACCCGCAACGCTTGCGGCAGGATAACGAGGTTCATAATGCGGTTCGGTCGCAGGCCAAGGCTGGCCGCGGCTTCGGTCTGGCCTTTGCTGACGGCAAGGATGCCGGCACGCACATTTTCGGCGATAAAGGCCGCTGTGTAGATTGATAACGCAAAGGTAAGGGCGATAAAGCTGTTCCGCATGAACACACCCCCCTTGAAATTAAACCCCTTGAGGGCGGGATAATCCAATCCGATCGGCTGACCCATTATGAAATAGACGACCAGCGTCGGCACAAACAAGATACCAAGCGATGTCCAGAACCGCTCAAGCATGACACCATCACGATACAGACGCGTCTTGGCATACTGGCGGAAGGCGAAAACGCCAACGATCGAGGCAAGGAACACGGCAACCACAACCCACGAACCGTCCATCCAGACCGGTTTGGGCGTATAAAATCCACGTCCCGTGAACGCAAAAGCGTCGAACCACATGGAGGCCGTTGCGTTGGCGCCTCGGAAATCGCGCGGTTGCGGCAACACAACAATAAAAATCTGCATCACAATCAGGATCCAGATCAGAACCGGAACATTGCGGAAGATCTCGACATAAACGGAGGTCAGCTGGCGTATCAGCCAGTTTTTGGACAGCCGCAGAATGCCTACGAACACCCCGATGACCGTCGCAAGAAAGCAGCCGACAAACGCCACGAGCAGAGTGTTCAGAACACCAACGACAGCAGCCCGCCAGTGGGTGGACTGGCTTGTGTATTCCACCAAACGCTGGTTGATGTCATAGCCGGCGGGCTCGCCCAAAAACTGATAACTTATATTAAGACCCGCCGCGGCGAGGTTTTGCACGAGGTTCACACCCAAGTACGCCATAAATGCGATCAGCGCCAGCAACGCGATAGCCTGAAATGTGTAGCCACGATAGCGCGTATCGTTCAACAGCATAGATAGCCGGAACTGTGCACCGGGCTCGTCTTGCGCAATACTCATGTCGGAAATATCCCTGTACCGCCGGAGCCTGTCACCGCTTTGTCAGCGCGCGGTCCGGTCGTTCGTCATTGGGGCCCACAAAGGGGAAATGGAGGCGCCCTGTGCAGGCGCCTCCACTGATTTGATCAACGGAAGGGGGGGCTGTAGATCAGGCCGCCGTTCTTCCCCTGTGCGTTCAGACCACGCGACAGACCGATCGGTGTGTTTTCACCAATGTTGGTCTCGAAAATTTCGCCGTAGTTACCGGAAACCGCCAGAGCTTTTGCAGCCCAGTCAGCGTCCAAGCCAAGCATCGCGCCCAAAGTACCTTCGGTACCCAGCAGACGGTTGATTTCTGGGTTGTTGGTACCCGCCATCATGTCAGACATGTTCGCCGATGTGACGCCCAGCTCTTCTGCTGTGATCAGAGCATTCAGGGTCCAACGTACGATATCACCCCATTCGTTGTCGCCGTGGCGAACAAGCGGGCCGAGTGGCTCTTTGGAGATGATTTCAGGCAGAACCACGTGATCACCTGGGTTTTCAAAGGCTGCACGTGTTGCGGCCAGACCAGATGCGTCTGTGGTGTATACGTCGCAGGCACCTTCCAGATACAAAGGCTGTGCTTCCGAGTTGGTTTCAATCGGAACAGGCTCGTAGCTGATGTTGTTGGTGCGGAAGAAGTCTGCAAGGTTCAGTTCGGTTGTCGTACCGGTCTGAATGCAAACTGTCGCGCCATCCAATTCCTTGGCAGATGTCACGCCCAGATCCGCAGGAACCATAAAGCCCTGACCGTCGTAGTAGTTTACGCCGGTGAATTCGAATTTCAGATCAACATCGCGCGAGAACGTCCACGTTGTGTTACGCGCGAGCATGTCGATTTCACCAGATGCCAAAGCGGTGAAGCGAGTCTTGCCTGTGGTAGGCACAAATTCTACCGCGCTTGCGTCACCCAGTACCGCGGCTGCAACAGCGCGACAAACGGCAACGTCGAAGCCCTGCCATTCGCCATTTGCATCTGGCGCAGCAAAGCCAACGAGGCCTGTGGTCACACCACAGTTCAGCTTGCCACGTGCCTGGACGTCTTCAAGCGTCCCGGCAGTTGCAACGCCAGCCGCCAGACCTGCTACAGTCATTGCACCAAGGATCAGTGAGTTTTTCATATTTACCTCTTCCTGTCTTGCCCACCCCAGTATGAGGCGGGCTCTCGCGGGGAGTTTCCCGCGTTTGTCCACGGGAGTGTTCCGCAGTCTTCAATATGCAGAGTTGTTACATCCCCAAGCGTGCCTAAGAATGCTCGTATTCATTGGGGATCGTCAAGCCAACGAACAGTGATTTTAACCGAAAATTATGCAGGTTTACGTAAAGTGCGCGCCCTAACAGCTATGAAAGAAGTCATAGGAATGGCGGAATGCCTGATGTTTTACCTCTGCGGCCTTAATTGCGGCATCATCATCCCCCCATTTCTCGATTTGCCATAACTCGTCGAGTCGCGACATTTCCCAGATTTCGTCAACCGGACGCGCAGATTTTGCCGCTGCGAATCCCAAGATCAATGATCCTGAAAGGGTCACAAGGTCATGAAATGCTGCCAGTCGAAACACGTCAAAAGCTGTCACCATATCGCGTAGTTTGGCCAAAGTCGCGGGATCTTGCGGAACATGCATAACGCCAGCCCGCGCCTGCAAAAGCACGCCAAGGGTTGTATGCGCCCACTCCAGCATCGGGTCCCATGTTGCGGTTTGGCGCGCCACCAAATCATCAGGCCCATCTGCGCGATAGCACAAAAGGTCACTGTCACCATAATCGGCCAGCATCACGGCAACCTCAGCGTGTTGCACACTAACCTTATCCAGCGCTGCATTGGCCATGCGTGTGTAAGGCATCAAAAGAGGGTTCACTGTATCTTGTTGTGCGGCCCATTCATCGGCAATCGCCACAGCCAATGCACGCGTCGGCAAGATCAGTTCAGATTTGGCCGGCGTTCGCACCGGACGCCCATCCAGCGCAACTCCAAAGCCATCGTCGGTATCAAACACCTCGGCCTTGTTCCAAAATACTTTGGGAGCCCATTGTGTCATTTCATTTGTCTCCAGATCTGATCTAACAAGCCAGGCAGCAGACGAATATCATCAATGACCATATGCGCATCACCAAGTTGATCAGCTGTATGATATCCCCAGCTTGCGCCGATCGCTACGGCACCCGCCGCGCGCGCCATCTGCATGTCATAGGATGTATCCCCCAACATCACAGTGTGGCGCGGCGCAACAGAGGCCGCCTGACAAGCCGCCAAGAGCATGTCGGGCGCTGGTTTGGACGGATGGGTGTCTGATACCTGAGTGGTCACAAAACAGTCCGTCAGCTCGTGTGCTGCAAGCAAGGCGTCCAATCCCCGACGTGATTTTCCGGTAGCGACACCCAGTACAATCCCATCACGCGCGCTCAGCTCTTGCACGACCGCCGCGGCATTCGGGTAAAGCGGCGAGACACCACGGTCCATCCGCTGCGCATGATAGGCACGTTTGTACGCCT
>JAYQEA010000002.1:71474-98411 GCA_038138625.1 Roseivivax sp. | reverse complement strand
ACCGAGGTGTTGGAATTATCGCGCGGCCCTGCATCGGCCAAGCCTGTGCATCTGAGGCTCAAGGGCGACAACTGGCAGGATTTGCTGGACGCAACACGCACAGCACGCGCAACCTTTGATACACTTCCTGGGCTTACGCTTGTCGAAGATACGCTGCCTTTGCCTGGTATCGATTGGCAGATCGACGTAGACGTTGAAAAAGCAGGGCGGTATGGCGCGGATGTGGCCACTGTCGGGGCCATGGTGCAGTTGATCACACGCGGCATCCTGCTCGATACCTACACACCCACCAACGGCGATGAGGAAATCGAAATCCGCGTCCGGCTTCCCGAAGAGTATCGCGTTTTGTCGACCCTTGACACGCTTAAGGTGCGGACACCCGACGGCTTGATACCCTTGGCCAATTTCATAACGCGCACGCCGGTTGCAAAGCTGGCCCAGATCGATCGCGTGGGGCAGACCCGGTACTTTGACGTAAAGGCTGGGGTCGAAACAGGCACCCAATTATGGCAGCACGTGACGAACGGAGAAACCATCACAGCCGCCGTCTTACGCGAAGACCCTCTGCCCGGATCAACCATTCAACAGGTAACGGGCCCGGATGGCGCCCGTTTTGAGGTGCTCTGGCTCGACGAGCGTTTTTCGATTGACCTGTTACGATCGATGCTTGAGGAAAATGACGGATATTTACTGCCGCTCACTCCCAACGAACGTATATCCGCCCTGACAAAATGGCTGGAAACTGGTCCGTTTGGCGCAGGTATTGAATGGGAATGGACCGGAGATCAGGAAGACGAAGCCGAGAGCCAAGCATTCTTGGGCAATGCATTTTTAGGCGCCTTGGGTTTGATGTTCATTATCCTGCTTGCCCAATTCAACAGCATCTACAACGCAGCGCTTGTTCTGTTGGCGGTTGTGCTGTCCACCGCGGGGGTTCTTTGGGGGATGATCCTCATGGGACAGTCGTTTTCAATTATTATGACCGGTACTGGAATTGTGGCCTTGGCGGGAATCGTGGTCAACAACAACATCGTGCTGATTGACACCTATCAAGAATATGCACGTTACATGCCCAGGGTCGAGGCTATCATCCGCACCGTACAGGCCCGTATACGCCCTGTTGCCCTGACAACGATCACGACAATAGCAGGCCTTTTGCCGATGATGATTGGGCTTAGTCTGAACTTTGCCGAGGGCGGCTATACCGTCGACAGTCCAACCGCGCTGTGGTGGAAACAACTGGCCACGGCCGTGGTTTTTGGTCTCGGGATCTCGACCGTGCTGACGTTGGTGTTCACGCCAGCCATGTTGGCCGCAAGGATCTGGTTCTGGACGGCTTTGATTGCCATTTTGGAACTCGTTCAAAGAACATCATCCAGTGGCAGCAGCCGTCTGGTGCATGACTGGGCTTTGCGTCAGGCCGCAAAAGAGGTGCATGCGCCCGAAATCCTGTGGAACACGGAACCAGAGCCTCAGCAGCCCTCCGAAATACCCTTGCGCGCGGCAGAATAACCATCAGATCAAACCGTGGTTTGGTAGCGTGAGCGCACTTTCTGACGCGCGCCGTACCCTTGGCCTGAATGGTCAACACCATTTCGGCCGAGCCGAAAAGCTGTGATCCCCGACCATGGCGCGCGCACTATTTGGTCAATTCGCTGTCCCAGTATAGAAAATCCAGCCACGTCTGGTGCAACGCGTCTTTGGCAACAGGCAGACGTCTTGCAATACTATCAAGCTGGCGCGGAGTGGGCTCAAATGGTTTTCGCATCAGCCGCAAACCTGCTTGTTTTGGTGTTTTGCTACCTTTGCGCAGATTGTCACGCCCACAGGCCGCAACGATATTATCCCAGCGGCTGACCCCCCCCGCAGAGCGGGGCACCACATGATCAAAGGTTAGATCCTTGGCTGCCATTTCGGCCCCACAATATTGGCACCGGAATTCGTCCCTGAGAAAAACATTAAAACGGGTAAAAGCCACACGCTTGCGTTTGCGATAGGTTTTCAATGCAACCACCGCCGGAACCTCAAACGCTTTTGAGGATGTATGTACAAAAACATCTTCGTATGTCTTGAGCTGGATGACCCTTTGCTGCAACACAGCCACCAGGCCCTGCTGCCATGTCCAGGACGACAACGGTGCCCAAGACAAGGGTTGCATATCTGCATTTAGAACAAGCGTTCTGAGATTTCCGACACTGGTATTCATGACAAACCGTTCTTTGTAAACGCGACATGGACCTCTTTGGCTTTGCTGGCGGGCACAAAAAAAGCGCGTGGTGAAACGCGCCGGTAGGTATTTGTAGGACATTCCCTCAAAGGGTGCCGCCAAGCAACTCGCTGACAAAGGGACTGCGACCAAGGACTGAGCGGATGCACTGCATGGAGCACATCGCGCATGCGGGTTCCGGGCTCTCTCCACCGCTTTGAACGACACCCTTCCATAGGCATGCAATCTCCATCACCGTGATCCGTTGCGTTCACTATATATAGTCATCACAATCGAACAACCCCGCAAATTACCCCATATTTAGCCATTGATGGGCAAGACAGAAAAAACCAACATCAGAGGTGACCTTTCCTCCTTGCCATTGCTGGCGGGTCGCGTAACCCTGTGTGAATGATACACGCGACACAATCTCCCACAGACCCCGACTTTGTGCAGAACCCCTATCCCTTCTATGACACTCTGCGGCAAAACCCGGGGCTTGTATGGTGGGACGACTACGCGCTGCCATGTGCCGTTCGCCATAGCGATGTGCATGCGTTGTTTCGCGACAAACGATTAGGCCGGACGCCCCTGTCCGCGGCACAAGTCCCCCCTCACCTCGAGCCCTTCTATGCAGTTGAGGCGCACTCTATGCTCGAGCTTGAGCCCCCTCGCCATACGCGCTTGAGGGGACTGGTTTTGCGCGCATTCACCTCGCGCCGTATTGCTGAACTTGGACCAGAAATCACTGCGTTGTGTCACGAGCTTATCGATAAATTCCCCAAGGGAGATATCGACCTTTTGACAGCCTACGCGCAAATAATTCCCGTGCGCGTGATCGCGCGGCTTTTGGGCGTTCCCGAAGATATGGCGCCACAACTTTTGGCATGGTCCCACGCCATGGTGTCCATGTATATGGCCCGCAGAAACCGCACAATCGAAGAGGCCGCTGCCACTGCCGCACAAGAATTCACAGACTTTCTGCGGGATTATGCAGAAACCCGTCGAACAGATCCCCGTGATGATTTGATCACCCACCTTTTGGCGGCCGAGGCCGATGGGGATCGGCTGAACACAGACGAGCTTATAACAACCTGCATCCTGCTATTGAACGCCGGACATGAGGCGACGGTTCACGCCATCGGCAACGGTCTTGCACAGCTTTTGCAGCGGGGATTGACGGTTCAGAGCGATACAGCCGCAGCCGCCGTCGAAGAGATCTTGCGCTACGACCCTCCACTCCACATGTTCACGCGGTATGTTTACGAGGACGGAACATATTGTGGCACACCGCTCAAGCGTGGGGATGAAATCGCGCTTTTACTGGGTGCAGCCGGCCGGGACCCGGCGCAATATACGGACCCGCAACGCTTCGACATAACGCGCGCAGCAAAACCGCACACAGCATTTGGTGGCGGATTACATTTTTGTGTTGGCGCACCGCTTGCGCGATTGGAAATGCAAATCGCGCTTCCAGTGTTATTTGCACGTTGCCCGAACCTACGCCTGAGCGCGGCGCCAGTATACGCCGACACCTATCATTTCCATGGGCTCAAATCATTGATTGTACATCAATGATCGTAATTCGATTACCGCGACACGGCTGTGATCTCTGAAAAAGAGCGCGCGGAAGCGCTCCTTTTGCTAGGGTGTGGTCTACAACGGCAACGCGTTTGTGGATTTCAGCTCTTCCATCGACAAAAGCGCCGTCACGTTATAGACGCGGACTTCAGAGATAAGTGCCTGATAAAACTCGTCATAGGCTCGCGCGTTTCTGACCCGCACCTTCAGAATGTAATCAATGTCACCCGCCAGCCTGTGCGCCTCTTGCACCTCGGGTCTGTCCTGCAAAGCCTTTAGGAACCGCTGCTGCCACACGGCCTCATGCTCTGACGTGCGGATCAGAACAAAAAAACAGGCCTCGAAACCAAGTGCATCAGCATTGAGCACGACGGTGTGTGCACCGATGACGCCTGCCTCGCGCATTTTTCGGATCCGGTTCCAGACCGGTGTCTTTGAACTGCCCACGCTCCGCGCAATATCGTCGAGCGACTGCGCTGCATCGCGCTGTAGCTCTGCAAGGATTTTCCGATCTAATTCATCTATCCGCATACCTATTCGCCCTATCCATGAATTTCAGAACAAATCTTTGCATATCTACCTTAAATTAGATCATAGGTTCTTATTTGATCAACATACTAGCGCACAATAGGGAAAATTTCCTAAATTAGATCACAGAGAAAATTGATGCAGAGGCTTTTGGTCATGTCACGTCGCCCCATCTTTCCAATCACATTCGCAGGCTCCGGCCCGGGCGATCCTGATATGTTGACGCTGGGCGTCTTGCGCGCACTGCAAGAGGCTGACGTGGTGTTACATGACCGGTTGGTATCACCTGACATCATTGCACTCATCACTGGCAGACGGATAGATGTGGGCAAGATGGGTTTTGGCCATCACACCCCACAACCCGACATAAACGCACGTCTCGTGGCCGAAGCTGAAAAAGGCCAGCGTGTGGTGCGGCTGAAGGCCGGGGACCCGACGATCTTTGCCCGACTGGACGAAGAAATCGAAGCGATCCAGTCAGCAGGACTGGACTTTACAATTCTTCCAGGGATCACAGCAGCATCGGCCGCCGCTGCAGGTATCGGCCAAAGCC
Organism: Roseivivax sp.; assembly: GCA_038138625.1. Taxonomy (GTDB): domain Bacteria; phylum Pseudomonadota; class Alphaproteobacteria; order Rhodobacterales; family Rhodobacteraceae; genus JAQXDR01. Next base: position 93,543 of record JAYQEA010000002.1, on the reverse strand, counting down.
TGACACAACGCGGGCGCAATGCGTCCCTGCGGATACTGACCGGCCACGATGTAGCAGGCTTTGCAGAACACGACTGGCGCAGCCTAGCCGCACCGGGACAAGTCGCTGCCATCTATATGGGCAAGCGTGCAGCGCGGTTTTTGCAAGGCAGACTTATGATTTTCGGAGCTGCCCCCGCGACCCCGATCACGGTCGTTGAAAATGCATCACGGCAGACCCAGCGTACGCTATCCACCACGTTGTACGATTTGGCCAATACTCTGGAAGAGGCCCATCTAGATGGCCCTGCCGTCATCCTTTTCGGCCTTTGCCCACGCAAAGCCGCCGCATCTTTGCCTGCAATTCTGTTAGAGGAGTTCGCCTGATGGCCCGTGCATTTGTTCCCAAGGTTGTCACCGCAAACGACTTACTGGAAGGGGATGTGATTTATCTGACAGCCGATAACCAGTGGTCGCGCCATCTGCATGAAGCATATGTCGTAACCGATACCGATCAGGCGGACAAACGCCTTGCTGACAGTCAGCGCCATGCCAATGCGGTTGGGATTTATTTGGCCGATGTGACCCTGACAGGCCCCGAACCAGTCCATTTTCGAGAAGATTTTCGGCGTCGTGGCCCATCGAACTATCATCACGGAAAACAGGCTGCGTCCTAAGTCCGGTCGCCCGCGCTTGTGCGCTTTTGCGAACACTCAAAGGATACAAAATTCATGTACAGTTATTCTGATTTTGACGCCGCTTTTGTCACCGAACGTAATCGTCAATTCCGCGCACAGGTCGAACGCCGCATCGCAGGCCATCTGACGGAAGACGAATTCAAGCCCCTGCGCCTGATGAACGGTCTGTATCTTCAGTTGCATGCATATATGCTGCGCGTCGCAGTGCCCTATGGAACAATGAGCGGTCGGCAAATGCGTCAGTTGGCCATGATCGCAGATACCTGGGACAAAGGCTACGGCCACTTCACCACCCGACAAAATATTCAGTTCAACTGGCCACGACTGCGCGACGTGCCGGACATGCTGGACGCTTTGGCCGACGTGCAGATGCACGCCATTCAAACTTCTGGCAACACAATCCGGAATGTGACCGCAGATCACTTTGCCGGCGCTGCACAGGACGAGCTGGCCGATCCACGCCCCGTTGCAGAACTTTTGCGCCAATGGTCCACCGACCATCCTGAATTTCAGTTTCTACCCCGCAAGTTCAAGATTGCTGTCACCGGAAGCCCTAATGACCGCGCCGTCACGCGTGCCCATGACATTGGATTGCGCATGATAAAGCGTGACGGCGTCATCGGTTTTGAGGTTATCGTCGGCGGTGGTATGGGACGCACACCGATGATCGGCAAGGTCCTGCGAGACTTTCTCCCGCAAGAGGATTTGTTGCCCTATACAGAGGCTGTGGTGTCTGTTTGGAACCTGCTTGGACGGCGCGATAACAAATACAAATCACGCATTAAAATCACAGTCCATGAACACGGGATCGATGCCATTCGCGACATGGTCGAGGACCGTTTTACATTGCTGAGATCCCAGTTTACCGGCGTGGACGCAACGCATCTGGCACGGATCTCAAAGGATTTCGCCGCACCCGCCTTTGTCACCCAAGACACCACCCCGTTCGATCTGGCCTATAAACGCGATCCGGTTTTCCGGTCGTGGGTAGATACAAACACCTCCTCGCATCGAGCCCCGGGCTACGTCATTGCGCAGATCAGTCTGAAGGCCCACGGGCAAACACCGGGTGATGCAACCTCGGATCAGATGCGCGCCATGGCCGATCTGGCCGAGCGTTTTGGCCACAATGAGCTGAGGGTCAGCCATGAGCAAAACATTGTTTTACCACATGTTCACAAGTCAAATCTGCCCACGATCTTTGCCATTTTACAACAGCATGGGCTGGCAACGGCCAATATCGGTTTGGTATCAGACATCATCGCGTGTCCGGGCATGGACTACTGCGCTTTGGCGACCGCACGCTCTATCCCGATCGCTCAAGAGATTGCAACAAGGTTTGACGAACTTGGCAACGAACACGACATCGGGGATCTCAAGATCAAGATCTCAGGCTGTATCAATGCCTGTGGACATCATCATGTGGGCCACATCGGTATCCTCGGTCTGGACCGTGCCGGCACAGAGACCTATCAGATCACTTTGGGTGGAGACCATACCGAAACGGCAGCGATTGGAAAAAGAACCGGTCCCGGGTTCTCTTCAACAGAAATTGTGCCCGCTATAGAGAGAGTGATCACCGCCTATCTAGACCTGCGCCAAGATCCACAAGAGACATTTTTGCAATGCTACAACCGGTGCGGGATGGCGCCCTTCAAGGCTGTTCTTTATGGCGCGTCGGAACAAGCCGATGCAGCCTGACGCGCTCAATACATCTTTCCAAGGTGCAACAGCGCAGGACGTTCTGCACGCAGCGCTTGTTGAACGGGTCGCTGGCGAATTGGCGATGGTATCAAGCTTCGGGGCCGAATCCGCAGTTCTATTGCACCTCATTGCACAAATCCGAACACAGACGCCGATCTTGTTTCTGGACACGCACCTCTTATTTCCGGAAACCTTGGAGTATCAACGGCGCCTGTGTGACATTCTGGGTCTGACCAATGTGCGCGTCTTGCAAGCAAAACCAGAACGTCTGGCCGAACAGGACCCCCGCGACACCCTTCGGATGAGCGATGCCAACCGCTGTTGTAATCTCCGAAAGACAGAGCCGTTGATGGCTGCTCTTAGTGCATTTGACGGATGGATCACGGGTCGGAAACGCTATCAATCCGACACGCGACAGCACCTGAAATATTTTGAACAGGACGGTGCAACGAAAAGAGTAAAATTAAATCCGCTTGCGTTTTGGACACCTGACCAAGTCGATGCGTATTTCGTACGCCATACTCTCCCGCGGCACCCTTTGGTGAACCGAGGGTACCCGTCGATTGGCTGCGCGCCATGTACATCGGCGGTTCAAAAAAACGAAAATCCCCGCGCGGGACGTTGGCGTGAACAGGCCAAAACCGAATGCGGGATCCACCTGCCACAAGCCACGACATTAACTCGGAGGAGCCCACAATGGCTGTAATCATTACCGATCAGGGATTTGCGTCTGATACGTGGACCGGCTCTTTTCAAAGCTGGGGCGAAACCGGCCCCGCCCTGCATATGCCGTCTGATACAGATCCAGCCACGTTTCACTCGGCCTCTTTGGACGCTATCGAGATAATCAAGATCTCGTTCCCGAGTTTTGCTGATGGCCGCGGATTTACACTTGCGCGCCTGTTACGCCTGCATGGATACCGCGGGCGTCTGCGGGCCAGCGGACATGTTATTGCAGATCAATATGCCATGGCCCGCCGTGCCGGATTCGACGAGATCGAGATCGACGATGATCTTGCCAAACGTCAGCCGGAGCCCGACTGGATCGACCGCGCAGCCTGGCGCCCCCATGACTATCAAGCACGATTACGCGGTTAATGCTTACAAAGATGGCCTAATCCGCATACCGCTCTTCCTATTGATCCCAATCAACGCTAAATCCGAGGCGTCGGGCAGGTTTGCCGCGGCGAAAATCCATGAACGAGATGTCTCACGTGACCGATACACCTATGCCAACCCCCAAGCAGCCAGATGGCAAAAAGCCCGTGCTGCCTGATGCACAGACGGTCACCCAAGTACAGCATTATACTGATCGGCTTTTTTCTTTCAGGGTGACGCGACCCGCGTCCTTGAGATTTAGGTCGGGCGAATTCGTCATGATTGGATTGATGGGCGACCCCCATCCGAAAACCGGCAAACCAAAACCTATTTTACGCGCCTACTCCATCGCATCGCCGTCTTGGGACGACGAACTGGAATTCTATTCGATCAAAGTGCAAGATGGCCCGCTGACCTCTCGGTTGCAGCATATCAAACCCGGCGATGAGGTCATACTGCGACCAAAGCCTGTAGGTACGTTGGTGCACGACGCTTTGCTTCCCGGCAAGCGGCTTTGGTTCTTTGCGACAGGAACGGGGTTTGCCCCTTTCGCATCGCTGCTGCGCGACCCTCAGACTTACGAGGATTACGACGAAGTCATCATTACACATACCTGTCGCGCATTGGGCGAGCTGACATATGGGGCGCAATTAATCGATGACATTCGTCAAGACGAAATGCTGGCCGAACTGATCGGGCCTGAAAATATTGCCAAGCTACGCTATTACCCCACCACCACCCGTGAAGACAGCCCATGCATGGGGCGGATCACCGATCTCATGCGAAGCGGTAAGGCGTTTTCTGACCTCGGTGTCCCGGTCCTATCACCCGATACCGATCGCGCCATGATTTGTGGAAACCTTGCCTTCAATCTTGAGCTTAAAGAGATGCTGGAAACTTACGGCCTTGAAGAAGGCGCGAACTCTTCGCCCCGACATTATGTCGTTGAAAAGGCCTTTTTGGACTGACCTAACTCTTTGCATTTGTGTTCAAAGCAACACCGGGGCCAAAAGAGACCACGGCAAGCGCGCGGTCGCTTGCCAACCTAGATCGGCCAGAAGCCAAACCTTTTTCTGATCTGGTTCAGTTGCTCTTTTAAAATCACCGGATTGCTTTGCGCGGTGCGCAGCGCCGGTATCCAGAGGAATTTTTCGACTTTTGTAAGGTTTTCACGAGACAGTGCAAATTCGAGCCGATCAAGATCAAAACCGTCCAGACGCAGCAACGGCTCCAGCGATACATCAGCCGTAATCTTCAAAGGGGCTTGCCTTGGCTGGGTATCCGAGCGCGGTGCCGGTTCCGTCAGCGAAAGTGACGACCCCGTCGGTGTCAATTCACGATAGGATCCAACCCCCAACAAATCCGAAAAATCGATGGGTGCTATATTTCCAATATATGGCAAAGGTACAGTCCCGGAATTCGCAATCTCTATCTGGCTGCGACCATCCACCAATTCCCCAGAATGAAGTGGCGCGCCATCTGAACCCCAAAAGGCTTCTGCCTCTGACATCAGGTTGCTGCGACGCGCGGAAAACAATTCCGGTTTAAAGGATGGGTCGGGACCGAGGTTCGAAGGCAAAACCTGCGCTAATTCTTCCTGAATGTCGTCAGTCCAAACCACCGAAGACTGCGACAGACCAAAGACCGGCGTTCCGCGCACAGCCCAGATAACAAGGCCCATCACAAACGCAATACTCACCGCAATTCCCAAAACTCGACGAATTTCCTTCATCGCGCCCTCACTCGTTACTCGTGTCTCCCCTGAATTGACGGGTAACACGCGTGCCATAAATTTTCTATAAGATAGATATATATTAGAACTGAGGCGGAATAAGGACGTTTTTGGCACATCTTTGCTTGAATGTGACCTTGGCTGAGTCTAGTGTATCGCACTGAGAAGTAACCACCAAAAGGAAGAACGGCCATCGCTCGTAGACCACACAACGCGCCACCTCAGCGCGAAACAGGGCCCCGCGTAAATGATCGCATCCGGAGCACTGAGATCCGGCTGATAGGGCCAGAAGGAGAAAACGTCGGAGTTGTCACGCCTGTGCGCGCGATAGAACTGGCAGAACGGGTTGGCCTAGATTTGGTCGAGATTTCTCCCAATGCGAACCCACCAGTTTGCAAGATTATGGATTTTGGCAAGTTCAAATATGAACAGCAAAAGAAAGAGTCCGAAGCACGCAAAAAGCAGAAGATCATCGAAGTCAAAGAGGTGAAGTTTCGTCCAGGAACCGATGTACATGACTATGACGTAAAAATGCGCAACGTGCTGAAATTCCTTGAAAAAGGTGACAAAGTCAAGGTCACCTTGCGGTTCAGAGGCCGTGAAATGGCGCACCAGAACCTTGGTCGAGAGCTACTCCAACGGGTTGCAGAAGACGTGAAGGAAATGGGCAAAGTCGAGAACATGCCAAAGATGGAAGGCCGGCAAATGATCATGATGGTCGGGCCCCTTCCAAAGTAAAGCATCCTGAGAATATGTAAGTTGTGCGGCCCTAAGGGGCCGCTTTTTCTTTGCAAAAATGAAGCGACAGGTCGCTGTGTGGCTGTGTGTCAATCTGTGAAAATCTGGCCTTAGGGTCAGCCATTATGCCAGCATAAGACGGCTTGGACGAAGTCATCGCGCCTTCGTTACAAAAGTGCTCAAAAGTTCACGCCTCCCGGTCTTGTCGTGGCTTGCGGGGACATTTTTAAGTTCACGATTAAGGCAAAAACGTTGCCGCAAAAAAATTCGACAAGAGATGATTCGTTTTTAAGAAATGAGGACTGGTGTCAGGAATATGGAACACTTCGCGGTGATGAGGGCTTTTCGATCGACACGCCTAACGCGCGATATCGCGCGGCTGGGGCCTCGTTGGGATTTCCTTTAATAAACCGCCAACCCCCATCGCTGCGATATCGGCAGAGTTGACTGTCAAACCGCAAATCACACGCTCGAGTACCCAGTCCGCGCCATTCAAAGCCGGTGACCGCGCACAGCCAGGCAGCCCGATGACCGGGACACCATGCAGATCGCCCAAGAACAAGAGATTTCCGGGATCCACCGGCATGCCGACATGTTGCACGGTCCCACCCGCTGTCCGAACTGCTTGGGGCGCTGTATCCATAGGATCAGACGTCGCCGATGCAGTCAGGATTAACAACAGATCAGCGTTCGGATGCGCTGCGGTCAGCTCGGCTGCCAGCGGCAACACGTCATGCGCGCAACGGGCTGTTTCGGTCAGATCAGCGTTCAGGCGCAAAAGACGGTCGCGGGTGACCCGCGCACCCTTATTCGAAACAGGATCTCCGACAGATGTTTCAATCAGAGCGACCCTCTGCAGGCACGGTTTGTGTATACGCAGCCCCTTCTGCGCAAGCGCGGCTGCCTTGGACAAATCCCGCCGTGCAATCGCAAAGGCGATTATCTTAACTGTTGCAACCAGCATACCCTCGGCAACGCGCTGGAAATCTGGCAATGTCGCCACAGTGATTGCGGGGTCAACGTTATTGAGCGCGTTGATCTTGGCAAGGCATATATCCAGCACCCCTGCTCCGGTTGCATAAATATTTACCCGACCGGTAGCAGCATCACCCAGGCGCAGGCCCTGGTCTTCGGGATCAGGCACCAATGCCTGCGCCAGTGCCAATGCGGCCGTGTTTTCGTCCAGATCATCCGGTGCCAGCATCGCAACAGTGACCTCATGACGCCCGTTAGCGGATAGCTTTGCCAGATCATCCGATGTCAATACACGTCCCTTGCGCAGACGTCCCGATGGCAAAGGAATACTATGGGCAAGGATACCCCCCAAAGCTTGCCACACAGGAAGAGGCCCAAACTTCACCCGACTGACCGCAAGACCTGAGTGATTTGTGCCAAAGTGGCAACTGCAATCTCTGCCGGATTGGCAGACCCCAAATCCAGTCCTACGGGCCCGTAGATGCGTGCGATCTGATCCGCTTCGAAACCCGCCTCTTGCAAACGCATAACGCGCGCAGAGTGGGTCCGTGTAGATCCAAGCGCACCGATATAGAAACAGTCAGACGCAAGCGCCAGCTTTAACGCCGGGTCATCCAGCTTGGGATCATGTGTCAGCAGCACCAGCGCGCTGCGACTATCAAGGCCGTGCATGGCAAGTGCCTCGTCAGGCCAATCATGCGACAAAGCCGTATCAGGGAAGCGTTCAGATGACGCAAATGCCTCGCGGGGATCAATCACAAGGGGATCATACCCTGCAAGCCGTGCCATCGGCACCAAGGCCTGCGCAATATGGACGGCCCCGACAATCACCAGCCGCAGCGGGGGGTTATGGACGGCAACAAAAGTGCACCCGTCCGGTTCGAATCCCGAACGATCCCGACGGAGGCGGTCCGCATAGCCAACGCTGGCCAGTTCGCGATCTCCTGTATCTAGATGAGCGACATAAGCCACAGGTTTACGGGTCGCGCGCGCCTGACAAAGATCTTTCAAAAGGGCCGCGGTCAACTGCCCTCCGATCGGCTCTACCAGCACTTTGATCGTCCCCCCACAGGCAAGACCTACGGCAAAAGCGTCACCATCGCTCACCCCGAATTCAAGGTGACGGACACCGCCATCCTCAATCGCCTCCATGGCCTCAACGACAACGGCCCCTTCGACGCATCCGCCAGAGACAGAGCCCACCATGCGCCCATCTGCAGAAATCGCCAGCTGCGCGCCCACGCGGCGCGGCGCTGATCCCCATGTTTGTGTCACAGTGGCAAGTGCCGCACCCACCCCGTCAAGGTGCCATTTCAGTGCGGCTTCTGGGATATTTTCTATACTGTCCATATGCCCATCCAGTGCTTGCCTAGGTTCATTGTGGTTTGGCATGAATGCAGTGTTCCCATGTTGGTGTTTTTACCAACAAAATACACAGAATGGAACGACCAAGACGTCCCATCACAAAAGCGCCATGAGCCGTGCTTTTTCACCACTATCTGTTTGTTGAGAAATTGCCTGCGCTAGCGTTTCAAGAGACCGAACCGAATGACTGGCGCGAAAGCTGTCGACATGAGGCAACATCGCGCGGATTCCCGTGGCCTTGGGCGCAAAGCCATCCCAACGTAGCAGCGGATTGAGCCAGATAAGGTGACGCGCAGACAGATGCAGACGTTGCATTGCGCGACCAAGATCACCTGCATCGTCTCGATCCAGCCCATCCGTTATCAGTAAAACCACAGCGCCCTGCCCCAAAACGCGGCGGGACCAGTCTTTATTGAATTGAGCCAGACAATGCCCAATCCGCGTCCCGCCTTCCCAATCCTGTGCTTCGGCACCGGCAGCTTGTAAGGCAGCATCGACATCGCGCGTCGCAAGATGTCGGGTGATGTTTGTCAATCTTGTACCAAATGTAAAGCTGTGCACCTTAGCCCAGCCTGCCCCCTTTTCATTCGCCACAGCGTGCAGAAAATGCAAAACCATCCGGCTATATTGCGACATGGATCCCGAAATATCACACAAGGTCACAAGGTTGGGCCAGCGGATGCGATGCTTTTGCCGTGACAGATCGTACACTTCGCCACCATACCGCATGGATTGGCGCATTGTGCGTGGACCATCGATCCAACGCCCTCTGTATGCAGACTGCGTCCGTCGCGATTTAAGCGGTTTCACCGGCAGGCTCAGACGGGCAATCATTCGTTTGGCCTCGGCGATTTCAGCCGTCGACATCTGTTCAAAATCAAGCGTCTTGAGTTTTTCTTCTCGCGACATCGTTAACGTCGCATCAATTTCGATGGTCGTTTCCTCACCCCGATCCTGAGGTTGCGGGGCCTCGGGTATGTTGTTGTCAAGCAAAGCCTCAGCCGCGCGTTTTTCGGCGGCTTGTGCCGTGCGGTCTTCTTGAACACCGCGGATCGATGGCAACATCAACGACATCATGTGTTCCAAGAAACGCGGGTCGCGCCAATACAGACGAAAGACCTGCCCGAACGTGGCACGGTGTTCGGGACGGTTCACAAAACACGCGTGAAGTGTCCAGTAAAAATCCCGTTTGTCGGTAAAGCCTGCCGCTTCGACTGCACGAATGGCGTCCATAACCCGTCCCGGTCCAATGGGCAGACCCGCGCGCCGAAGCGCCCGTGCAAAGTGCAAGATATTTTGCGCCAGCCGCGGATTTTCGGGTAATTCGATGGGGACGTATTCGGGCATGCGTCACGCAGGCTCGATTGCGGCGCGCGCTTCGTCCAGAATGCGCTTGGCCTCGGACCCCTGCAATTTCTGGATGTCGTCTTGGTATTTCAGGATCGCGCCGAGTGTGTCCGAAATCACCTCAGGAGACAGCTCCACTACATCAAGTGCCAGCAAGCATTTCGCCCAGTCAATCGTTTCAGCCACGCCAGGTTTTTTGAAGATATCCTCTGTTCTGAGCGCTTGTACAAACTGTACGACCTCGCGGCTTAAGGCATCTGCGGCCTCGGGCGCGCGCGCATTCAGAATCTCCAATTCCCGTTCGAAATTCGGATAATCGACCCAATGGTACAAACAGCGCCGTTTGAGCGCATCATGCACTTCGCGTGTGCGATTTGATGTCAAGATGACGATAGGCGGAGCCGGCGCGGCGATCGTCCCCAGTTCCGGGATTGTGACCTGAAAATCGCTTAGTGCTTCTAACAAAAACGCTTCAAAAGGCTCATCCGTCCGATCCAGTTCATCGATCAACAGAACCGGCGGTCCCGCGGGGTCCGGGCGCATCGCCTGCAGCAGGGGACGCTCTGTCAGATAGTCAGACGAAAATAATTCAGACTGCAGAGTTTCGCGACTAGCCCCTCCAGCGGCTTCAGCGGTCCGAATTGCCACCATTTGCGCTGGAAAATTCCACTCATAAACCGCACTTGATGCATCAAGACCTTCATAGCACTGCAGGCGGATCAGTCTGCGACCAAGGCTTTTGGCCAATGCCTTGGCGATCTCTGTTTTGCCCACACCCGCTTCGCCTTCAAGGAATAACGGACGTCCAAGACGCAAGGACAAAAACACAACCGTGGCCAATGCACGCCCGCAGATATAGCCAGTCTCTGACAACATGGATTGTACGGCGTCGATGCTATCCGGCGAAGTCTGTGTCATATCTGGTCCTTTGGTTGGTCTTTGGCAGATTGCCGCGCCGGCGTGCGTGGTCAAGCATTGAGAAGGGTCGATCAGCTAATTTATTTAAATTCGATATAAATTCTGGTGCGCGTTTGGGAAATGACAAGGGATAGCGGTGCAAAACATGCAGTATGAAGATTTGCGCGGTCACATGTGTCAAAAACGAAGGCCCATTCTTGCTGGAGTGGCTGGCCTATCATCATATGATCGGGATCAGCCATTTCCTGATCTATTCCAATGACTGCAACGACGGAACTTGCCAGATTCTGGATACCGCCGCACGTCGTCTGCCCATCACGCATCTGCCAAATCCCACAAATGGCCGACAATACCAGATGGGAGCGTTACAGGACGCGCGCAAACAGCCTTGTGTAAAGGCCGCCGACTGGATCTGGATTTCTGACGTCGATGAATTTTTGTGCGTCCATGTGGGCGGAGGAAAAATTCCTGATCTGATCCGGGCGTGTGGGAACCCACAGGCAATCAGCGTAACTTTTCGATATTTTGCCAATGCAGGCATTGACCGTTTTGTGGACAAACCAGTGATACGTCAGTTCAAGCGCTGTCATGCAGAAGATATTTGGGCCTCAAACACCGCAATAGAAGTCAAGACACTGGTACAAAGAGATTTCCCCCTGCATAGTTTTGGGGCGCATCGCCCCTTCACCCGCGCAGACCATGCTCCGCACTGGACGGATGGATCTGGTCGCCAGGTGCCAGAGGCATTTCTGAAAACCACAAACAAACGGCGGATTAGACGAATTCCCGCGTCCGGTGCCCAGCGTTTTGCAACACTTAATCATTATGCGCTCAGGTCGCGGGACAGCTACCTTGTCAAGCGTGCCCGAGGTGATGTGAACAGACCCAATCGCGCCTTTGATGTGGACTACTGGATAGATCGAAATGACAGCGGGTCTGAAGATCGACGCATTTTGGCGCAGATGCCTGCCTTGCGGCAGGAATTGACGCGACTGAAGTCGGTTCCTGAAATCAAGGCGGCACACATGGAAGCTGTCGCACATCACCGGTCACATGCCGATCGCTTACGCAAGTCCAGTGATGGCAAAGCTTTGCTGGCAGCATTGGACGCAGCGCCCCACCTGCCCCGCAACGAAGCCCAACTATGTGAGGCATTGAACTTATGACATCGGCCAGCGAAAGTCCTTGGATCATAAATCTTGGCCTGCCAAAATCCGGCACAACGACCTTTCAAACTGCGCTGGAGCGCGCCGGATTAAGCGCAACAGGTCATCTTTTGCCGGGGCCGGGAAGGCGGCCAGTCGCACGCGCTTTGTTTGATGCCTATTTTGAAACCGGCGATCCGCTGTCAGGTCTTTCAGGACTGGACGGCTTGGGCGAGGTGTCGATCCTGCGAAGAAACCTGTCGCTCTGGCCACAGTGCGATTTCGGCCTTTTGCAGGCATTGAAACGCAACCATCCAAAGATCCGGCTGGTTGCAACATGGCGGCCGTATATTGATATCGTGGATAGTATGCACCGCTGGCGCAATCTGGGCACACAGCGGCTTCCAAATGGATCTATACCTGGACTGCCGGCAGGATACGGCGCGCCAAAAGCGCAACTTGCCTGGGTCCAAGCACATGACCAATTCTTGCAAACGATTTTTGCCGGGGACCCCGCATTCTTGCGTTTGGATGTGACCGCCCCAGATGCGCAAGACAGGTTGGCACACCATATCGGTCGGTCAATTCCATGGTGGGGACGCGCGAATGTCGGGCGGCAAAGACCCAAATGAAACGACTGGATTTATTGATCGGACCAGACCAAAAGCAGACGAATTGGATTTGGAAGCTTTTGCTCGCAAACAAGGACTTGCTTGCCGCTCATCACATATTTCTTGCTGATCAAAAAGGCCATTCATCCCTGCCATCAAGCACGGTAATGGCACAGGCTGCGCCCACAGACAGGGTCATTGCTGCAAACGCCACGTGGGGGCAAACCTTACACGGACAAAAGCTGGCACAGTTCATCGCATCACTGCCAGACTTTTCGCACGCACATGCATTTGTGCAAAACCCTGCTCAAATGGCGGCACACCATTATGCGCAAGCGGTCCTGCGTGGGCGGGTGTCTGGCCCCGATCAAGACTTAGGAATAATCAAAAAAGCCAGTTGGTATGAAGGCTGTTTGCAGCATGCCAGCGATTTGCGGTACGGGCTTTTTGATCCCGAAGCTGTGGCTATTTGGTTGGATCTGAACGGATTTGCGGGCCGTTGGCGGCAATCTGTGCCACAAGGGCGATTTTATCTTCACGGCACGACAATCGACATGCAGTCCAGCGATCATGCGCTGGCTGTTTGGTCCGCACTCAGCCTGCCCGGTCATCCAATCTTGACCAAGACCCCCCGCGCGCCCTGGGACGATTTACCCTGCGCGCAAAGCCTCGCGCGCATGACAGCATTCACACCCCTTTTGACAAGATATATCGCCCATCGGGGATGGTCTTTGCCCGACAGTGTCGCAAATCATGCACGCAGTATGCTGGGGGGCGACGGCGCACAGGTGTCAGCGTCGCCCTGGCTCGCGATTTCCGTTCATTTTGCGAAGGATCGAAGCTCCTTGCTCGCCCGTCATCCCGAATTATGTGCGGCAAGCTTGATGCCACCCAAAGCCCAGACAATTGACCTTCCTGGGCCAGGTGAAGGTTTTAGAGCCACGCAATATCTCTCTGCCTTTCTTCCGATGCTTGAACGTCGGCGGATCAGGTCATCCATTCTGCCTGCCGCAGCGCAGGACACACTCACAGAACTGGTTCATCAAGGCCTGGCTCCACGCAAGCTCAAAACAATTCAGCCCAAAGCCATTCAAAGCGACGCCTGCGGCCAACCTGTTGGAGCAACGCTTGTGGCCTGCATGAAAAATGAAGCCCCCTTTATTCTGGAGTGGATCGCATATCATCGCAGTATCGGAGTGGATCGTTTTTTGATCTACACCAATGACTGTTCAGACGGGACCAATGAAATTCTAGCACAACTTGACATGATGGGGCTGGTAGAGCATCGAATTAACACAGATTGGCGCGGGAAATCGCCGCAACAACAAGCGTTAAACCAATCCTTACATGAACCTGCGGTACAGGATGCAACTTGGGTGTTGCATATCGATATTGATGAATTCGTAAATATAAAATGTGGTGACGGAACCCTTGCTGCCCTTTTCAAATCGGTCCCAACAGCAACGCATATTGCTATGACATGGCGCCTTTTTGGACACGGAGGTGTGACAGACTTTCGTGATCAATTGATTTGCGAACAGTTCCATCATTGCGCGCCGGCATATTGTCCAAAGCCACACTCCGCTTGGGGCATCAAAACACTTGGTCGCAATATAGGGGCTTATGAAAAGCTCGGATGTCACAGGCCGAACCGGTTGCGTTCATCCGCGCGGCAGAAAATACGCTGGGTGAATGGATCGGGAACCGATGTGACCGACGATTTGGCAGAACGCGGTTGGCGGTCCAATCGGTCCACGGTGGGCTATGACCTTGTTCAGCTGAACCACTATGCTTTGCGCAGCGCAGAAAGCTTTCTGGTCAAGCGTGAACGCGGGCGTGCGTTGCATGTGGATCGTGACATCGGGCTAAATTACTGGATCCGTATGGATTGGAGCGGTGATACAGACACAACAATTGCGCGGCATCTGCCCCGACTTCGTGCAGAGCGTAACCGCCTCCTTGCAGAGCCGAAGCTGGCCGATTTGCACCATAAGGCCGTTCAGTGGCATAGCGCGCGAGCCAAAGCTTTGCGGCAGAACCCTGAGATTGCTGAATTTTTCCAAAAAATTATGCAGCTAAATTTGGAAGACGATGAACGCGCGGCATTGTGTCTGACGTTGTCTATGGAGTGTTGAGCATGCCCCTAGTCTGTGAGGGCGTGACATTCCCACGCAACCCTGTAATGACTGCGCGCGTGCGGCGTTTGCTACGTAACGGGACCTATGAGCTGAAAGAGGCCCGCGCCCTGCGCGACTTGATCCGATCCGGCGACCGGATTTTGGAATTGGGCGGTGGTTTGGGGTATCTGTCCGCAAAGGCACGCCAGTTTGGGGCCAGCGAAGTTACCGTGGTAGAGGCCAATCCAGAGCTGGTTCAATACATAAAGCAGCAACATGCGGTCAACAAAATCGCCTCGACCACGATATTGCACGGGCTGGTCGACACGAAAGACGCCCCCGGTAAAAAAATCCACCTCCGCAAGAATTTCCTGGCCTCGTCAGCACGTGCCGATATTCATCCCGAACGTATTGAAACCAGTGTTTTGGTCCCCTGCCTTGGCATCAATCAGCTGATCGACAGATCCCGGCCCGATGTGCTGATCTGCGACATCGAAGGCGCCGAAGTGGACGTGTTGTCCGCTGCTGACCTGACCGGACTGCGGTCAGCAGTTGTCGAGCTTCATCCACAATGGATCGGATCCACCGGCGTAGCGGCCGTCTTTGATGCTTTTTCACGCGCTGGAATGACCTATTGCGCCAAGGGTTCACATGGAAAAGTGGTCGTTTTTGAACGGGCCATACCGAATGAAGCCGCCTGACCACTGGTGCTTGGACGGATGGCGCAGTACAAGCCGCGCATGATTCAGACACTTACACTGCGCCGCCCCGATGATTGGCATCTCCATCTGCGCGATGGTGCCATGCTTAAAGCTGTAGCTCCTGAAACCGCACGCCACTTTGGTCGGGCGATTATCATGCCGAACCTTGTGCCACCAGTTGTCACCGGGGCCGAGGCAATAGCCTACCGCGGCAGGATCATGGCAGCTTTGCCTGAGAACACCGGCTTTTCACCGCTCATGACACTGTACCTGACGGAAAGCACGGATCCGGACGATCTTGAGGCCGCCTATACCTCTGGTCTCATTACGGCGGTTAAGCTATATCCCGCGGGCGCCACAACAAATTCTGCATCAGGCGTGAGGAACTTTGACAATGTCCGGCCGGTTTTGGAGCGAATGGCCGAGATAGGCTGCCCCTTGTGCGTCCATGGCGAGGTTGTTGATGACGACATCGACATATTTGACCGCGAGGCCGTATTTATTGATCGTGTTCTTGATCCGCTGCGTCGATCAGTGCCCACCCTGCGTGTCATTATGGAACACATTACCACATCGCAAGGCGTGGAATATGCCGCCAGTGGGGGCCCGGATCTGGGCGCAACGATTACAACGCATCATCTGGTCATCAATCGTAACCATATACTTGCCGGTGGTATCAGGCCGCATTATTACTGCCTGCCGGTGGCAAAGCGCGAAACGCATCGCCTTGCCCTCCTAGAGGCTGCAACCCGTGGACCTTCTAACTTCTTCCTTGGTACGGACAGTGCGCCACATCCTGATCACGCGAAAGAAGCCGCATGCGGATGCGCTGGATGCTTTACCGCCACAAACACTTTGTCGATCCTCGCAGAGGTTTTTGAAAAAGCAGGCAAACTCGACTGTTTAGAGGATTTTGCCAGCCTGAATGGTCCTGCGTTTTATCGGCTGCCTGCCAACGATGAGATGGTAACACTGACAAAGGGGCAGCCGGTTTGCTATCCAGACCACATCGCAACGCAGGATGCGACAGTAACCGTTTTTGACCCGGGTTTTCCATTGCATTGGCGGGTCGACTAATCCGACCTGTGCAAAGCCGTTCATACCTGACCACGGAGTAATTGTCCGTCACACTTTTGGTGCCAAGCACCGCAGAACGATACGCGCAGCCGCGGTCATGTCCGCCTCAATTCCCTTTAAAATCCCAATACGATCAAATGTTTCCGGTTCACTTTTCAACTTTTTTCTGAGGGCGCGTCCGAATTCCTGACGCAATTCCGTTCCAATATTGAACTTTAAAATATCCCCACGCACCGCCAGCCGCGCACGTTGGGCCACAGGCACGCCCGATCCGCCGTGAATGACCAAAGGCACATCCGTACCGGCACGTATGGCTTCGATGCGCGGTTCGTCCAAATCAGCACCAGCGCCGGTCTGTAGATGTATGTTGCCAACAGATACCGCCATTGCGTCTACCCCCGTTGCAGCAGCAAACTCTGCGGCCTCAGTGGGATCTGTCCCGCGACTTTCCGCGCCAGCGGCGTAGCCAACAAAGCCTATTTCCCCCTCACAACTCACGCCTGCGGCATGTGCCCTACGCACGATCGCAGCCGTTTGGGCAATATTTTTCGCCAGCGGCAAGGCCGAGCCGTCAAACATCACGGACGTGAATCCCAGATCAATCGCTTGGCTGCATTCATCCGCACTGCGTCCGTGGTCAAGATGGGTCACAACAGGGACCGATGCCTGCTGTGCCAGTTGCGAAAACATAGCCGCCCACACGGGCAATGGCATGTGTGCACGCGCACCCGGTCCGGCCTGCAAAATTAGCGGCAAACCCTCTGCCTCGGCCGCGGCGACATAGGCCCGGGCGTCTTCCCACCCCAAACAAACGACACCGGCCACAGCAAAACCGCCTGTTCGCGCACCGGCCAAGACCTCGGACAGGGTGGCACGGGTCATTTAAACTTGGCCACCATATCCATAATGCCGGGAATCGTGTGCAACTGTTCGGCATGTGTTGGCTGGAAATACTGTTTCAGGCTGCGCTGGCTAAGACCTCCAAGGATGGTGAAATAATACATCTCATAGCCTGGCAATGCGCAACACGGATGATACCCCTTGTCGATCAATACTGTGGACCCGTCCATGATGTGATATGCCTCGCCCGGTTCATTGTCCTGTCGTTGCAACATTTGCAGACCCGACCCGTAATTCGGTTTGAACCGGAAATTGTAGGTCTCATCATGGCGGCTTTCTTCAGGCAGACGGTCGGTATCATGTTTATGGCTGGGAAAGCCCGACCAGCCCCCCGCGCCGACAGTAAACAACTCGCTTACCAAAAGCCGGCCGACACGATCGTGATGAGCTGCCCCCAATATGTGTTTGATCTTACGATGCGTTTTGGTGTCGTCCGATCCGTATTGCACAACATCAAGATCGGGACTGCGCACCGCGAAAGCGGGGCGTGCCTCATCGAACTTTGCCCCTGCGACAAAAACCTCGGTGTCGGTTCGCGCAGTGATCTGGCACCCCGCGCCCGAAGACACATAGACGCCTTCGGGATCGCCATCCCACACATCTACGCCCCGGTGCCCTATCCCAGAAAACATTTGACCGTCAGTGTTCACATCCACCGTCCCAGTCGCGGGCACGACGCAGGTTTCAAATCCCGGAACGGCATACTCAAAGACCTGTCCGGCCGTCAGTTTGACAATGTTAAAGTAGTTCAGCGGGACCAAATCATGTCCGGCGTCCACGATGGGTTTGTTGTGATTATCATGCGGTGGAATATGCATCTGAGATCTCCGATATGTCGGGGTAAGCAGCAAGTTTTTCGTCAAGTTCAGCGGGTGTGGGCATAGCAGGCGCGCAGCCCACGCGGCCGACAACAATGGCAGCAGCCGCTGACCCACGGACAACGGCTTCGCTCACAGGTCGTGCATCAGCGAGACTTGCCAAAAACGCCGCCATAAAGCTGTCGCCCGCGCCGGTCGGCTTTAACGCGCGTGTCGGGAATACGCCACTGCGGGTTTCGCCCTGCTTTGTAATGGTAATCGCACCTTTTGGTCCCATTTTATAAATTGCAAGCGTGGACCGACCCGCAACCAAGCCACGTGCTTTTTCCAAACCCTTCGCGTAATCACCCGCCATGAACCCGAATTCCTCATCATTGCCAATGATGATGTCGCACAGGCTTCCTGCACGCGCATAGACCGAGGCCGCCTCATCGGCAGAGGTCCAGCTGTAGGGGCGATAGTCAATATCAAAAACCAACGGCACCCCGGCGGCGCGTGCCTGCTCGAACGCCATGAAGGCTGCACCACGAGACGGCTCTGACGCCAGCACGGTCCCAGTCGTGACCAAAGCGTCGTAATCGGCGTAATTGATGTTCTCAACATGCTCTTTGGACATCTCGAAATCAGCCGCTCCGTTGCGGTAGATCACGGACTGACAGTCCTCAAGGCGGGTTTCGACCACGGCGAGTGAATTGCGGGCCTCACCGCCGACACGGTGCACATGGGTTCGGTCAATGCCGTATGCGTCGAGTTGGCCCAAACAATAACGTCCTACGGCGTCGTCAGAAACACAGGTTACCAAAGCTGCGCGTTGGCCCAGCCGCGTCAATCCCGCGGCAATATTTGCAGATGAACCTCCAAGAGCGGTCGTGAAACGCGTCGCCTCTTCGAATTTGGTCCCCGGAGGATCGGCATAAAAATCCATTCCGGCGCGACCAATGATCAAAAAATTGCCTCCGCTGAACATCATCGCTTTCCCCATCTCCAATTGCGTGGCATGCAGGCGCAGGCTACCAGTTTTGCAATCGGTTGCAAGGTATCGGTCGAGGGAGACGGTCATGGCCATAGATATTGGAAACGCCCCCTGTTCATGGGGAGTAGAATTTGCGGATGATCCACGCAATCCCCCGTGGAGACAGGTCCTGCGCGATTGTGCGGCAGCGGGCTACCGTGGGATCGAGTTGGGTCCTGTGGGGTATATGCCTGAAGACGCGGCCATTTTGGCTGACTCACTTGAGGAAAATGACCTGACACTGATCGGTGGTGTGGTGTTTCGTCCCTTTCATGATCCTGCCTCTTGGGACACCGTTCTGGATGCCGCCGAACGCACAATCCGCGCGTTGAACCATCACGGCGCCAAACACCTTGTACTGATTGATTCCATATCTGAGGTCAGAGCCCCGACAGCAGGTCGGCCAAACGAGGCCGTCCAGCTGGATGCAGAGGCCTGGACGGCATTCCGCGAGCGTATCATGCATGTCACGCGTCTTGGGACAGACGCCGGACTGACAGTCAGTATTCATCCGCACGCCGCAGGATTTATGGATTTTGAGCCCGAAATCGAGCGACTTCTTGAACAAACAGATGAACGCTTGCTGAAAATCTGTTTCGACACCGGGCATCATTCCTATGCCGGATATGATCCAGTTGAGTTCATGCGTCGGCACATCGACAGAATTTCTTACGTCCACTTCAAGGATATCAACCCCCGCGTAAAGGCAGACGTCGTCGCCAATCGCACAGGGTTTTATGACGCCTGTGGACAGGGTATTTTTTGCAATCTCGGACAGGGAGATGTGAATTTCGCGGAGGTTCGCAAAATTCTGACAACCGCAAAATTTGAAGGGTGGTGCACGGTCGAACAGGACTGCGATCCCACACTGGATATAGATCCATTGGCAGATGCCAAGGCAAACCGGTCCTACCTGACCACAATCGGATTTTAAGGAGACAGCGTATGGCACCTTTGAATTGGGGATTAATTGGCGGTGGCCGTGGAAGTCAAATCGGCCCTGCGCACCGCTTGGGCGCGCGCCTTGACGACGGGTTTCGTCTGGTGGCTGGAGCCTTGGATCACCGGCCGGAAGAGGGCCGGATTTATGGCCAGGAATTGGGAATCGATGCGGACCGTGCCTACGGAAGCTGGCAAGAAATGCTTGAGGGCGAAACCAAAAGAACAGACCCCATCGAACTGGTGACGGTCGCAACGCCCAATGCCACACATTTCGAAATTACCAAAGCCTTTCTGACTGCGGGAATCCATGTGCTCTGTGAAAAGCCCATGACCATGACAGTCGAAGAAGCAGAGGAAATCGTAACACTCTCCAAAGAGACCGGGAAGATATGCGCCGTGAATTACGGGTACTCCGGGTATTCTTTGGTGCGTCACATGCGGGCCATGGTGGCGCGCGGTGATCTGGGAGATATCCGTGTGGTGGTGGCAGAATTTGCACATGGCCATCATGCCGATGCTGCGGACGCCGACAATCCTCGTGTCAGGTGGCGCTATGACCCGGCCCAAATTGGGGTATCTGCGCAGTTTGCCGACTGTGGAATTCATGCACTACATATGGCAAGTTTTGTTATAAATCAAGATGTTGAAAGACTATCTGCAGACATTGCATCAACTATTTCCAGCCGTCAGTTAGAAGATGACGCAATGGTCAATTTTCGGATGAGTCGCGGAACCGTTGGCAGACTATGGACCTCATCAGTAGCAATTGGTCGACAACATGGTTTGACTTTGCAGGTCTTTGGGGAAAAAGGCGGCCTGCGGTGGGCGCAAGAACAGCCAAACCAGCTGCATTGGATGCCTCTGGGCGGGCGCGCACAGATCATTGAGCGCGGAGAGGCAGGATTGTCACCCGAAGCAGACCGAACAACGCGGGTCACAATCGGCCACGCCGAGGGCATGCCGCTTGCTTTTGCCAATATATACAAAGATTTGAGCGAAGCAATTCATGCTGAAAAAGAGGGGCGGCCAATCGACCCCGCGGCCAATCTATACCCGCGCGCCGAGGATGGATTGCGATCTATGGCTGCGGTTTACGCTGTAGCTGAATCCGGCAATCAAAACGGTCAGTGGGTCGATGCGCGCCCGCCGATGTTTCAAAAAATCTAGTGCCATCGCAGATCCACGCGTCAGCCTTTGGACCGAAGGCTGCCGCGCTCGACCACGGTGCAATCAAAAAATTTAGCCTTGCAAGGACCGCCGGGCGCGGCCATTCCCTCGCAGACAAGATTGACCGCTGCGGCAATGATCTTATCCATGGGTTGGCGTATGGTCGTTAGATTATGTTCGGGCCATGCCGACATCTCGATATCGTTGACCCCCAACAACCCAACATCTCTTGGAACTCTTAATTGGCCCTGTGTCAATGCAGCCCCGGCTCCTATAGCTAGAATATCATCACCACAAAAATACGCCTCTGCGGTGGTGTCTTTGGCCATTAAACCCGCCATTTCAACGCGACCTGCCGCATGTGAATAGCTTTGAGCATAGCTGTAAGTTTGCTTGGTAAACCTCTGATGCTCTTCCAAAAAACCCCGCAGCCGTTCCTGCGTGGTTGTCGCATCCCGGGGGCCGGCCAGCATATGGACATCTGTATACCCGCGTGCTGCAAGGGTTTGGGCCGCCAGCCGTCCAAGTGCGACGTTATCAACCCCGGTCACATGAAGGGTCTTTGAGGCATGAGCGGGCCCAAAAGCATGTACGACTGGCAACTCGCTTCCTGAAAATATGTCGGCAAACCCAGACGGAAGAGTAGATGACGCCACAATAACCGCATCTACAGAATATTGACGCAACATGCGGGCCGCAGCCTGTGGGTCATCTTGTCCGGACAGATTGACCAGCAAAGGGCGCAACCCTCTGTCTTGGATGTCCTTCGTAAATTGATCAAAAATGGGCATAAACGCAGGGTTGCGAAAATTGTCAGCAACAAGTCCAACCAGCCCGCTGCGTCCGGTGCTTAATGCAGATGCAAGTGCAGAGGGCGCATAGCCTAGTTCGTCGGCAGCCTCCTCTACTTTTTTTCGCATGCCCTTTGATACCGATGCGCCCGGTGTGAACGTCCGCGATACCGCAGAGCGTGATACGCCTGCCCTGTTCGCCACATCTTTTAGGGTTACACTCATCCCTTCATTG
>JAYQEA010000002.1:64366-71464 GCA_038138625.1 Roseivivax sp. | reverse complement strand
TTCCTGAATGGCATAGCCGCCAGCTTTGTCGAGGGTGTAAACCTGGTCCAGATATTCATTTATTACTGCTTCGTACAATTTCTTAAACTGGACTCGGTTGGATATGCTGAGGTCTAAATCAACGCTACCCTCAGTATACAAAATTTTGACCGCAGTGTGGACTTCATGTTTACGAACAGACAAATGCCTCAGCATCTCTTTTGATTATGGCATGCTAGTGGGCTTATTCAGAATTTCTTCATCACGTGGTCAATTTGTCTGCTCGCTTCCGCAAAAGCTTCACCGTGGCAAAATGGCTCTAAACCGACGTACAGCACGCTCAATTGCAAAACACACACGCAGCATTCGGTTTTCAGTCCCAAGCCTCTCTTTGCGCTCAACGTGCCCCACCTACCTGTCGTGATTTTACTGCGCCGCGATGTTCGTGCTGTCCATTTTGTCCGCGTGTTGAGGCGCAGGGCAAGGTACGTCATCTGCGTTTATAATTTTGGCGGCGCGCGCCCATGGAAGGCTAACAGTTGTGACCTGCGCTGTTCTCAAGATTGAGGAAACAAACCGATTACCAGCCATAAAGGCCTCCCAGAAACAGAGGGTCAAAACTTCATTTACTAAGGCGTACTATCTTCACCCGGATGGGTTTTTTTAAAGAGCAATCAACCTATACGGTATACTATTAGCATTAATTCTAGCCAGAAGTATACCCAGATTATACAATTCGCTATACAAAGATTTACAAAAAGCGAATTCCTGACTTTTTTGGTTACAATCAATGCTCTACCGCTGTCCCTTTCGATGAAGAGACGATATCTTCCTGTGGACACATCGAAATCGGGTAGGTGCTTCCTTCGAAAAATCTATGAAGATATTGCTCTTTTTCAGACATTTATCGCTCTTCCGCACATAAGATTCGACTGCAAAAAGATATAAATTGCCCCTGCAATGATTATGCGTCAGGTACCCTGAAAAAAGATGTGAAAGACAATCGCACGGGTTTCCACGCCTGTTTTTCTCTATAGTCGCACTCCCGGCAAAGTGTCGCATCTTGGATGGATCGTGTTAAAAACAACCCTGATCCGTTATGATCCAGACGGCAGCGGGCAAGCCACAAGGTTGTGTGTCAGTTTGTTGGTCAGCACTATCCGTACCAAAGCTCAGCCACATGTTTTCTAAGTGTCTTCTGGCTATCGGGAAGTTTGATAAACCGTTAGGGCGCAGGCTGGACAAGGAACCAAAAATTAAGACATCAATGTTGCATAATTTGGGACACACAGACCCGAAGTGGTAACTGTAAATGGCAACCTAATTGCGCAGTTGCTGCTATGGCTAGACGCCCTCTGCTCCCAGTATCGTTCACCTTTCGAGCATGACAGTCGATATACCGAGATCTGTGAGGCCGTTTCGGATCGTAGCCAGTTAGGAATCCTTGCAACTGGCCAAACGCAAATGCGCACGGTCCAATCGGCTTTCTCCGGCTTTGGTGTCGCATAGTATCTGTTAACACTTGCGCCGAGCCATTGTTGCGGGCGAAGAGGCACGTACCCCTCTACCCGCGCGGCCCACCCGCCTCCGCCACAAAAGCCACAAACGGCTTTTTGAGGATCAGCAAGGCCAGTACGGCACTTCACATACAGGCATCCACCTCTGCCCAACACACCGTTCCGGGATCAAAGCAGACCGACCGTGATCCGGGCTATGCCAAGGTCTTGGCAGTCAACCTGCCACGCGCGGGTTTGGAGGCCTGAGACTAAGTCCCCTCTTTTGCACCAGATGCCGTCTGGTGAACCGAGATGGCCGTCGTCGATGAGCGCGCATTCAAGATCCGGGTTGTCCCTTGTAGCGTTGCGAAGAAGCTTGAGAACCCCAGTCTGCGCGCACCACCGAAAAGGCCGGAACCGGCTGCTGCACTTGCCAAAGCCGCGTCATGACGATCCAGTGCGACAACGGAACACCGCTGCTCGTCCAGTTAAACCTCAGATTTATGAACCTCACCCAGAAATCAGACCAAATGGGAAGCCGGATTAACCATAAGCTCCTGAAAAATTTAATTACTCTTAAAAGCGCAGTAAATCTCTTCAATATGCGTATAAGCAGGCAGTGCAAGGTAACACACAGCTGCAGCCGGCTATTTTTGTAGATTTTGTAGTCAGCGAAAAACCCAAGCGGCATCTGCACCAGCGCTTTGCTGACACGCATTAATGAACCACATACCATCCATGCCATCGACCAGACCCGGCACAAGATCAGCGCCATGCCCCGTGACAATCGTATCGGCGATATCAGAATAGAGTGTTGCAAAGGCTTCGAGATAGCCCTCCGGATGGCCCGGCGGAATACGGGCCCACTGCGCCCCGACTGCGCCCCTCGTCAGTATTTGAGGCGGCTGCCCGAAGGCCGTGAAACGCAGCGCATTTGGCTGTTCCTGCGACCAATCGATGCCGGCCTTTTCGCCATAGATGCGCAACCGCAACCCGTTTTCATGCCCCACAGCGACCTGACTGGCCCAAAGCATGCCCCGAGCACCACCCTCAAACCGCAACTGCACATGCGCATTGTCATCAACTTGTCGACCGGGCACAAAACTATGCAAATCTGCTGATAGCGCTTGGGGGACCAGACCGGTCACGAAGCACGCCAAATTCAAAGCGTGCGTTCCAATATCGCCGATTGCGCCACCACCGGCGCGGACGGGATCCGTTCGCCAATCGGCCTGTTTGTTGTCTGGAGCGGTGGCCTCGGTCAACCAATCCTGCGCATATTCCACTTGCACCACACGAATTTTTCCCAAGTCGCCCTGCGCGATCATCTGGCGTGCATGACGCATCAGGGGATAGCCGGTGTAATTATGTGTCAGGAAAAAACGCGCCTGTGATGTCGCGGCGGCAGCTTCGATCTGGGCGGCTTGTTGCGGTGTCGCTGCAAGCGGTTTGTCGCAGATCACGTGAATACCGGCCCTCAAAAACGCCACGGCTGGCGCTGCGTGCATGTGGTTGGGGGTCACGATTGCAACGGCTTCTATCCCATCATCCCGCTCGGCTTCGGCTTTGGCCATCGTTTCAAAATCGCTATAACTGCGATCAGCAGGGATCCCAAGTTCTACGGCAGAGGCCGCCGCACGGTCCGCGTTTGATGACAAGGCGCCTGCAATCAGAGTATAGCGATCATCTATTCTGGCCGCGATGCGGTGCACGCCGCCGATAAACGCACCCTGTCCACCGCCAACCATTCCTAGCCTGACACGCCTCATAATCCTAACATCCTTTTGATTTGGGCGTCATCACGTGATCCTCCAGCAAAATCGTCATACGCCTGTTTGGTTGCTTCGATCAAGTGGCCGGCAATAAACGGCGCCCCCTCGGCAGCGCCTTGTTCGGGCGACTTTATACAGCACTCCCACTCAAGCACGGCCCAGCTGTCGTACCCGTATTGCGTCAGTTTTGAAAAAATTGCAGCAAAATCGACCTGCCCATCCCCCAAGGACCGGAACCGCCCTGCCCTGTTCACCCACGGCTGATACCCAGAGTACACCCCCTGACGTCCATCGGGATTGAATTCCGCATCCTTGACGTGAAAGGCATTTATGCGATCGTGATAAAGGTCTATAAAGGCAAGATAATCCAGCTGCTGCAGCACAAAATGGCTTGGATCATAGTTGATCATCGCCGCCTTGTGCCCGCCGACCGCATCTAGGAACATTTCCCAAGTGGCACCATCAAAGACATCTTCACCGGGATGAATTTCATACCCGATATCAACGCCCTGATCTTCGTAGGCATCAAGAATTGGACGCCACCTGCGGCCAAGCTCGGCAAATGCCTCTTCTATCAGACCCTCAGGCCGTTGTGGCCAGGGGTAAAGATACGGAAACGCCAAAGCACCTGTAAAACTGACGGTGTGGTCCAGTCCCATGCGACGCGAGGCACGCGCGGTTTTTGTCACCTGATCAACAGCCCAAGCCTGCCGAGATGCGGGATTGCCACGCACTGCTTCGGGTGCAAAGGCGTCAAAAGCCGTGTCATAAGCCGGATTCACTGCAACAAGCTGGCCCTGAAGGTGCGTGGACAGCTCGGTCACCTCAACGCCGGCTTCGCGACAAGTACCCAAAACATCGTCGCAATAATCCTGACTGTCTGCCGCTGTGTCCAGATCGAACAACCGGGCGTCAAATGTGGGTATTTGCACACCCTTGTAGCCAAGGCCGGCCGCCCATCTGGTAATGCCGTCCAGCGAATTGAAGGGCGCAGCGTCCCCTGCAAATTGCGCCAAGAACAAGGCTGGTCCCTTTATTTGAGGTGCCATATTTTACGCTCCTATAATTTTTGTTTTATTGGTTAGAGGACAGATCCCATTTTCGGTTGGCACTTCCAATCCCTGCAGCGGGGCGTCGTGTGGGCTTTGTATAGCCTGAATGGCGGCTTTGCTCAGGAACATACCTGCGCGCCCGACGTCCTCTCGGATGGTGATAATCTCTTTTCGAAACAAGCCCAAAAAGGGGATCGCTTCTTTCGATACTAGATGAATACCCTGGCCCAGAGTTCGCCCTGCAGATTCAATGGCCGCGACAGCGGCCATCGCCGCACCAGGTGATGCCGAAATCACCCCATCTACCAAAGCATCCTCGGTCAACAGTTTATTCATCACACGCAACACATCGTCGCTCATGCTGTCTGACGTAATCTCAACCATGTCCAGCACCTCGATCCCGGCGGCTTGGGCAGCCTGCATAGCGCCGAGACGCAAATGTTCGCCGTAGGTGTGCTCGTGTGGGGGACCAATCAAGACAACCCTGCGGCAGCCGCGTTCGACCAACCTGCCAATCGCAATCTTACCAAAAGCAACATTGTCAAAATCAAAATAGGGATGCGGTTTTTCCAGTCGCGTACGCCCATGGGTTGCAAAAGGAAACCCTTTGGTCTGTAGATACCGAACCCGAGGGTCCTGCGGTAAGGTTTGGTTCAATATGACGGCGTCGGCACTGCGGGTTTCCACGACGTACCGTACCGGGACCATTGGATCCTGATCTGGGAAAAACGGCGTGATAATCATGTGGAATGGCGTATCTCTCAATCCTGATGCCAGCGAAGAAATCAAGCGTGCTGTGTGGTTCATCATATTCTGCTCGGCGGACAGAACCAGACTGATAACATTTGTACGACCTGTCCGCAGACGCACGCCGGCCCGGTTCGGCACGTAGCCGATATTGTCTGCGATCTGGCGCACGATTTTCTTGGTATCAGACCCGATATCCGGGGCGTCGCTCAACGCACGTGACACGGTTGCCACCGCAAGACCACTGACCTGAGCAATGGTTTTCAGGGTTGGCTTGCCGCCTTGCGTCGAGCGATGTGCGGCTAGCCGCTCTTCAATCTCGTCGCTTTGATACATGTCTGCCTCCCTGCGGCCAGACCGAAATCTTAGCCTTAGTCCGAATCGCCAAAAGATCACGCACCTTTGTCTTGATCGCGACAAAAAAGTTCATAACAGACCGCATTTTAGGCTTGCAAGGAAAAACTAAAACGATTTAGGACTAGCTATAACGATTTAGAACCGGGAGGAGAATCGTGAACACTTTGTCTAAATTGATGGCTGCATCCGCGCTTGTTAGCGCTAGCGCAGTCGGCGCCGCAGAACTTGAAGTTACACATTGGTGGACTTCGGGCGGTGAAGCCGCAGCAGTTGCTGAACTTGCAAAAGCATTCAACGCGACCGAGCACGACTGGGTCGATGGTGCGATCGCCGGTTCCGGTGGTGTTGCTCGTCCGATCATCATCAGCCGTATCATCGGTGGTGAGCCAATGGGCGCCACACAGCTGAACCACGGCCGTCAAGCCGAGGAAATGATTGAAGCCGGCCTGCTGCTCGACATCACGGATGTTGCCGAAGCAAACGGATGGGCTGATATCATCAACCCGCCAAAACTGCTGGACGCCTGCACGGTTGACGGACGTATCTACTGCGCGCCGGTCAACATCCACTCGGCACAGTGGATCTGGCTGAGCCACGAGGCATTCGCAAAAGCGGGCGTTCCTGTTCCTTCGAACTGGGATGAATTCACCGCATCTGCCGACGCTCTGCGCGCAGCCGACGTTGTGCCATTGGCGATGGGTCAGCAGGCATGGCAGACAGAACTGGCGTTTGGTGCCCTTGCGGTTGCATTGCTGGATCAGGAAACATGGTCCGCCGTCAACATTGACAAAGACGCATCTGTTGCTGCTGGTGCTGAATACACCCGCGTATTCAACGCGTTTGATGATGCACGGAAACTGGCAATTGGTTCGAATGTGAACGACTGGAACCAGGCAACAAACCTTGTGATCACCGGCCAAGCTGGCGGACAGATCCATGGTGACTGGGCACAGGGTGAATTCCAGGTCGCCGGTCAGGTTGCAGGCGAAGACTACACATGTCTGCCAGGTTTGGGCTTTACCGAAGTGCTCGACACCGGTGGAGACGCGTTCTACTTCCCCGTCCAGGACGACGCGGATGTCGAAGCTGCACAAAAAGAGCTTGCTGCGCTGCTTGTCAGCCCAGAAGTTCAGGTTGCTTTCAACCTGAAAAAGGGATCGCTGCCAATCCGTGGCGATATCGACTTGTCAGCTGCAAACGATTGCATGCAGAAGGGTCTGAAAATTCTTGCTGCGGGCAACGTTCTGCCAGGTGGTAACATTTCCTTCACTCAGGATACTCTCAACCAGATGGGTGATCTTATGACCTCCTTCTGGAACGACCACTCCATCACAGTGGCTGATGTTCAGGCAAAATATGCCTCGATCATCGAAAACGCAGACTGATACGTAGACTAATACGCCGGTCCCCTCGGGGGCCGGCGTTTTTATTTGGTGGTTTTCCGCCAATCCCCCTTTCATACAAACCCAGGGAGATCGTGCGATGCAAGGCATTGCCGAAAGAGCGGTTCTGTGGTCGATCATGCTGTCGGGACTGACGTTTGTTCTGCTCCGGGTCGGCCTAGAGAACGACCTATTGGAACTCGCACCACCAGCCTTTTTGGCGCTTGCGGCAGCCGCGGCGCTGGTAATGATTGTCCTGCTCCGCCGCTTGGACTTCTTCTAGACCCGGCTCAGAGCGCACGTCGTTGTGGGG
>JAYQEA010000002.1:50350-64356 GCA_038138625.1 Roseivivax sp. | reverse complement strand
TACAAGCCGCGATGCCGGCTATCAAAAGCTATCGCAAGCTGTGGAAGACACTTGACGGGTTTGCTGATTTTTTGGTCCCCATGTTCTTGCTGTTCGCAGTGGTCTTGCTGATTGTCGGGACCCGGGACACCAAATTGGACCGCCCTGGACGCATCGAACGCGCTTTGGTCAGCAAACTACCGGCCAAGATCGCCGCGATCCCTATGGCGTTTACCGCTATCGGAGTGTTCGTCATCGCCACCTTGTGGACGGTCTATCACTCTTTCACACGCAGCAAGCTTTTGCCAAAGTCGGATTTCGAAGGCGTTTTCCAATACGAGCGTCTTTGGTCTACGGATCGCTGGTGGATCTCGCTCGAGAACCTTGCCATCTACGGGGCCTGTTCCATGGTCTTTTCGCTGGTAATCGGGTTCACTCTCGCCACATTGCTTGACCAGAAAATCCGGGGCGAAGCTGTTTTTCGTACAATCCTGCTTTATCCATTTGCCCTGTCGTTCATTGTGACGGGCCTCGTGTGGCAATGGATTTTAACGCCTGAATTTGGTGTGCAGAGCATCGTCCGGTCGCTCGGGTTTGAAAACTTCGTATTCGATCCGCTCTACAACTCGGATATTGTGATCTATGGCGTGCTGATTGCCGGCCTTTGGCAGGGCACCGGATTTATCATGGTGCTGATGCTCGCCGGTCTGCGTGGCATCGATCAGGACATCTGGAAAGCGTCTCGGGTCGATGGGATCCCCACATGGAAAACGTATGTGTACATTATCATACCCATGATGCGCCCTGTCTTTATCACAACCTTGGTGATCATCGCATCCGGGATTGTGAAAGTATACGATCTGGTGGTGGCACAAACCTCGGGCGGGCCCGGGCTGTCGTCAGAAGTTCCGGCCAAATATGTCTATGACTACATGTTTGGTGGACAAAATCTTGGACAGGGCTTTGCGGCATCAACGGTGATGCTGGCACTGGTCCTGATCCCTCTGATCCCCTTCGCTTACCTTGAATTCGGGAACCGCAAAAATGGCTGATGTTGCATTTTCTGGTCCACATGGACCCAAGCCCCGCCGCATCCTGAACCCGCGCAACATCATGCTGTACGGCACTTTGATCGTGGTGACGTTGTATTACCTTGTCCCGCTGTACGTGATGGTCGTGACATCACTAAAGGGTATGCCTGAAATCCGGATGGGCAATATCTTTAGCCCCCCGCTAGAGGTCACGTTTGAGCCTTGGGTGAAGGCATGGTCCGAAGCCTGTACTGGCTTGAACTGTGATGGGTTGAGCCGAGGCTTTTGGAATTCGGTCACGATAACCATTCCATCCGTTTTGGTATCTATCGCGATTGCCTCTGTGAACGGCTATGCACTGGCAAACTGGCGGTTCAAAGGTGCCAATGTCTTTTTCACCATCCTGATTTTCGGCGCGTTCATTCCCTATCAGGTCATGATTTACCCTATCGTTATCATGTTACGGGAAATGGGGCTGTATACAAAGCTGTCCGGTCTTGTGATTGTGCATTCGATCTTTGGCATGCCGATCCTGACGCTGCTGTTTCGCAACTATTTCACATCGCTTCCGGAAGAGCTGTTCAAGGCCGCGCGCGTGGATGGTGCAGGGTTTTGGGGGATTTATTTCCGCATCATGCTGCCGATGTCACTGCCCATTTTTGTGGTTGCGGTCATCTTGCAGGTTACCGGTATCTGGAACGACTTCCTGTTTGGCGTGATCTACACCAAACCTGATCTCTACCCGATGACGGTTCAGCTCAACAATATCGTGAACTCCGTCCAAGGTGTGAAGGAATATAACGTCAACATGGCAGCGACCCTGCTGACCGGGCTTGTGCCCCTCTTCATCTACTTTGTCTCTGGCAAGCTCTTTGTGCGCGGCGTGGCCGCTGGCGCGGTGAAAGGCTAATACTATGCATTCTGTCGAAATCAAGAACCTCGACCTGGCCTTTGGTGCGACCAAGGTATTGCAGGATCTCAACCTAACCATTGCACGGGGTGAATTCCTTGTTCTTCTGGGATCCTCGGGGTGTGGCAAGTCCACGCTGTTGAACTGTATCGCTGGCCTGCTTGAAGTCTCTGAAGGTCAGATTTTCATCAATGGCGATAATGTGACATGGGCCGAGCCTAGCGAACGTGGCATCGGCATGGTGTTTCAAAGCTATGCGCTTTATCCGCAAATGACGGTTGAGGGAAACCTGTCGTTTGGACTGCGCAATTCGGGTATGGCAAAGTCCGAAATCGCATCACGCGTTGCACGCGCCGCAGAGATTTTGCAAATCGAACCTCTTCTCAAGCGCAAGCCCGCAGCCCTGTCGGGTGGACAACGTCAGCGCGTGGCCATCGGCCGGGCGTTGGTGCGGGATGTTGACGTCTTTTTGTTTGATGAGCCGCTGTCAAACCTTGATGCGAAACTACGTGCCGACCTGCGTGTGGAAATCAAGCGTCTGCATCAGCAACTTGAAAACACAATGATCTACGTGACCCATGATCAGATCGAGGCGATGACCCTTGCTGATCGCATCGCCATCATGAAGGGTGGCCAGATCATGCAGTTGGGGACGCCGGACGAAATTTACAGCCAGCCCCGCAATCTCTATGTCGCCGATTTTATCGGATCACCATCGATGAATTTTATCCCCGGGACAATGGCCGCGGGAACAGTGTCAATTGATGGTATTTCTATCCCCATGGACAGTGCGGTTCGGGATGGTGCGGTCACAGTCGGTATCCGACCGGAACACATCGCAACCGGGGACCTGGCACCTATCGCGCCGGTTCAGGCCGAGGCCACTGTTGAGCTTGTTGAGCCGATGGGCGCGGACACTTTGATCCTGACATCCATTGGTGGAACACGGGCGCATGTCCGGATGGACGGCCTCGCCAAGGTCGTACCTGGTGATGTCATTCCCATCGGGCTTGATCCTGCGCGTGTGTCCCTTTTCGATCCCAAAACCGAAATGCGGCTCTAATCCATATGGGCGGCTCATCCTTGACACTGAACGGTATCTGGCGCCTGTCGGATACCAAAGGTGATTATGAATGCCCCATGTCACTGCCCGGCGATGGTATCACCGGGCTGTATCAGGCTGGCCTGATTGCGGACCCCTATTGGGGGCGAAATGAATATGATCTGCGTTGGATCAGCGAGCGGGATTGGGTAATCAGTCGCGAGATAGATCTAGACCGGACCGACTGGTTTCTGGAAGCGCAAGGCTTGGACACTGTTGTTCGGGTGCTCTGGAACGGGACTGAGGTCTTGTCAGCCCAAAACGCATTCCGCCGGTATCGGATGGACCTGCGTGATATTGCAAAAACCGGCGTGAATACTATCGAACTTCACTTCCGGTCGGCTGTCGATGCCGGCGCCGAAGCACAGGCTGCTTTGCCATTCTGTGTGCCTCATCATGCGGAATGCTCGCCTATTCCAAATGGAAATATGTTGCGCAAGGTGCAGTGTGATTTTGGCTGGGATTGGAATATTGCATTGGCCCCGTTCGGTGTCACCGGCGATCTGACCTTGGTCCAGGCACAGGCCCCACGTTTTGGGGATTTGCATGTGACGCAAGCACATCGCGATGGTGCGGTGACTGTCAGTGTCGACGTCCCGGTTGGCGGCGCGACCGAGGCAACCGCCACGTTCTGCGACCAGATACAAACAGCCAAGGTCCAAAATGGATCTGCACATTTTTCTTTCGATGTGATCAATCCCGAGCTGTGGTGGCCCAACGGGTTTGGGCCCGCAAACCTGCACCCGATCTGCGTGACAGCCGGCACCACAACGTTGCATCGAAAAATTGGCCTGCGGCAGATTGAGCTTTTGACCACACCCGACGCAGCAGGCAGCCGATTTGCACTGCGTATCAATGGCACCGAGATTTTCGCAAAAGGCGCCAACTGGATCCCAGCCGATGCTCTGGCCGGCCGGATCACCGAGGCCAAGACCCGCGCCTTGCTGCAATCTGCCGCCGATGCGCATATGAACATGATCCGTGTCTGGGGCGGCGGACGCTATGAACCAGACAGTTTCTATTCAGCATGTGATGAACTTGGACTTTTGGTCTGGCAGGACTTTATGTTCTCTTGCAACCTGTACCCATCAACCCCGGATTTTCTGACCGAAGTCCATGCAGAAGTCGTCGATGTGGTTGGCAGACTTCAGCATCATGCCTCTATCGCACTTTGGTGTGGCGACAATGAATTGGTCGGGGCGCTTGGATGGTTCCCGCAAAGCCGCGCGGATCGTGACCGGTATCTTGTTAATTACGACAGAACAAACCGCACCATAGAACAAGCCCTGCTGGCCACCGACCCGGCAGCCATCTGGTGGCCTTCTTCGCCCTGTCCGGGTGTGTTGAACTTTGGCGACAGCTGGCATGACGATGGCGCGGGTGATATGCATTTCTGGTCAGTCTGGCATGAAGGCAAGGATTTTGACCATTACCGGGACGTCAAACCCCGATTTTGTTCAGAATTTGGGTTCCAAAGCTATCCATCACTGCCAGTGATCGAGACATTTACCACACCTTCCGATCGCAATATCGCCGCCCCGGTTCTGGAAAGTCACCAAAAAAATGCAGGGGGAAATGCGCGAATTGCGGAAACCATGTTCCGATATTTTCGCTGGCCCGAACGCTTTGCCGATTTTGTCTGGCTCAGTCAGGTACAACAGGGCCTTGCGATAAAGACGGCCGTGACGCAATGGCGAGGGCTGAAACCGCATTGCATGGGGACGCTTTACTGGCAATTGAACGATACATGGCCTGTTTGTTCATGGGCCTCGCTTGACTATGGCGGAGGCTGGAAATTACTGCATTACATGGCGCGCGACTTTTACGCACCTGTGACAGTGGTCGCGATGCCGGACGGCGATGATATAGTCTTGCGTGCCGTGAATGACTTGGCGCACCCGGTGAACCTGACAGTTACAGCGCGCGCTGTAGACATGTCAGGCACGTCCCGCGCGCTGGAGGTGTCTGACATTTGCGTGGGCAAAAATGCCCAAGCCGTCATGCGATTGCCCAAAGCCGACCTTACCCGGAACGAGATATTGCATTTTGCTTGGGTCGATGACGATGGCATTTTTGGCCACGATCACTTTGCCCCGGAGCCATACAAAAGCTATGACTTGCGGGATCCCTGTCTATCCCTGACTGTGTCAGGCAATGAATTAACGATTACATCCGAAAACCCTGCCTTTTTTGTCACAGCCGAAGCAGATCAACCCGGGCGTTTTTCTGCCAACGCTGTTTTCGTCCTGCCGGGACAGCCCACGCGGCTGAAATTTTCGCCTGACTGTCCAGAAAAACCGGCGCAGTTCACCTTGCGGGACTTATACTCCGCAACCTGCGCGCAAGCCTGAAAGGATCTGACCATGCCGTCATTATCATACCAGCTCTATTCTTCGCGTGAATGGCCCATGATCGAAACCTTTGCTCTGCTGCAACGCCTTGGCGTGACAGAGGTAGAAGGATTTGGTCCACTCTACGACAACCCGGCCGAAACCAAAGCAGCCCTTGTGGCGCATGGCCTGACCATGCCCACCGGTCATTTTGCTCTCGACATGCTCGAGACCGACCCCGAAGGCACCATTGCAATCGCAAAAACCATTGGTGTCGAGGCCGTGATCGTGCCGTTTGTTATGCCAGATGAGCGTCCCACAAATGCGGCCGGGTGGGCTGCCTTTGGCGCGCGGCTGGCCAAAGCGGGCAAACCCGTAGTGGATGCCGGCTTGGACTTTGGTTGGCACAATCACGCGTTTGAATTTGAACCCTGTGACGACGGCTCCATGCCTATGGAACATATCCTGGCAGGTGCGGATTATATCGGTGTCGAACTGGATCTGGCCTGGGTGGCTGTTGCCGGACAGGACGTGATCAAGTGGATCAAACACTATGGCCCACGCATGATCAGCGCACACATAAAAGATATCGCCCCCGAAGGTCAGAACGCAGACGAAGACGGATGGGCCGACGTGGGGACCGGAACGATGGACTGGGCAGCAATCCATTCCGCGCTGCAAAACGCCGGATGCGACAGGTATATCCTAGAGCATGACAAACCCTCTGATCACGTGCGTTTCGCTGAAACCTCGGTCGCTGCTGTGCGCGCATTCTGAAAGGCATCGTCATGACAAAATTAGGTGTAGGCATCATCGGCTGTGGCAATATCTCTGCCGCCTATCTGAAACTGGGCCCTCTTTTCAAGGCCTTGGACATGCGGGCCGTGGCAGATATCAACCCGGAGGCCGCCAAAGCCAGAGCTGAAGAATTCGGCGTACGCGCTGAAACAGTCGAAGGCCTGCTGGCCGCAGCAGACATTGACGTTATCGTCAATCTGACCATTCCCGAGGCCCATTTCGACGTAAGCAGTCGCATCTTAGCTGCCGGCAAACATGCCTATAGTGAAAAGCCCTTTGTCCTGTCGCTCGAAGAGGGTACAATCCTCAAAGATCTGGCAGCTGCAAAAGGCGTTCGCCTTGGATCAGCCCCGGATACATTTCTGGGTGGATCTCATCAGACCGCAAGATCACTGGTGGACGCCGGGGCCGTTGGCCCCATTCTGTCCGGAACAGCCCATGTCATGAGCCGCGGGATGGAGCAATGGCACCCAAACCCCGACTTTTTCTTTCAGCCCGGCGGAGGGCCAATTCTGGATCTGGGCCCATACTATATTACCAACCTTGTCCAGCTATTAGGCCCTGTGCAGGCTGTGACGGCCTTGGCTGGTCGTGGCTTTGACACACGAACCATAGGCTCGGGGGCTCGGGCGGGGGAAACTGTCCCAGTTGCAATCGATACGTCAATTCATGCACTGCTACAGTTTCACTCAGGCGCCATGATCACTTTGGGTGCAAGCTGGGATGTCAAAGCGCATCGTCATCATGAAATGGAACTGTATGGCGCAGAAGGCTCGTTGTACGTGCCGGATCCGAACTTTTTTGGCGATACAGTGACACAGGTGTCCACAGATGGGACGGAAACCGAACATACATCCGTCGAACATCCTTTCGGTGTGCCAAACTCGCATGAAGATACAAAAGCCAACTACCGCTGCGCAGGGCTCGCCGATATGGCGCAGGCCATCGCCGAAGATCGCCCACATAGATGCAGTCTGGAACTGGCTCTGCATGTTGTGGACGTAATGACCAGTATCCTGAGCGCCGGCACGGAACGCAAATGGATCGATATTTCGACGACTTGTGAGCGCCCGGCGCCCTTGGACGCCACTTCAGCCAGAAACCTGCTGGCCTGATACGACGAGAATAGGATCCTTCCCATGACCAATTTGCCCGAAGATATTGAGGCTATTCTGGCTGAGTTGACGCTGGAAGAGCAAGTCAAACTGCTGTCGGGCATGGATTTTTGGTCGGTCGCACCGATCAAGCGTCTGGGCTTGGGCAGGCTTCGCGTCACGGACGGTCCTAATGGTGCGCGTGGTTCCGGATCCCTTGTGGGTGGTGTCACCGCAGCGGCATTCCCGGTAGGCATTGCTCTGGGTGCAACTTGGGATCCGGATCTGGTGCAGCGTATTGGCATTGCACTGGCGCAAGAGGTGCGTTCCAAGGGGGCACATGTGTCTCTGGCACCAACCGTAAACATCCACAGATCAGTCACCAATGGGCGCAATTTTGAATGCTATTCAGAGGACCCCGAGTTATCCGCAGCCTTGGCATCCGCATATATCCGTGGATTGCAGTCACAAGGTGTTGCTGCAACAATCAAACATTTTGCAGGCAATGAATCCGAAGTGGAACGGAACACGGTAGACACCATTTGCGACGAAACCGTCTTGCGCGAGATTTATTTGCGTCCTTTCGAAGCGGCGGTCAAAGACGCTGGCACATGGGGTGTCATGTCGTCCTACAACCGGTTGAACGGGACATTTGCGTCAGAAAATCCGTGGTTGCTGACACAGGTCCTGCGCGAGGACTGGGGCTTTGACGGGGTTGTCATGTCAGACTGGTATGGCAGTCACACCACACAGGCCAGCGTTGCCGCTGGTCTCGATCTCGAAATGCCGGGCCCCACCCGAGACAGAGGCGCCAAGCTGGTTGCCGCAGTGCAAGATGGCGACCTACCCGCTGATGACGTGGAACGCGCCGCACGGAACATGTTACGCCTTATGGCGCGTACAGGTGCGTTGCGTGACACGGCACCATTGCAGGAAAGGGCCGATAATCGTCCCGAGCATCAAGCCTTGATCCGCGAGGCTGGAGCCGCCGGTATGGTCTTGCTCAAGAACGACACACAGATATTGCCGCTGAGCGATACAGGCCGGGTTGCCGTAGTGGGACCCAATGCGTCACAGGCCCGCATCATGGGTGGCGGTTCGGCGCAATTGAACCCACATTATGCAATCAGCCCGCTGGACGGGCTGTCAGCGCGTCTTGGTGGAAATCGTTTAAGCCATTCTGAAGGATGTACAAATCATCGATGGGAGCCATTGGTATCCGGTGAATTTGAGGTCTCTTTTTTTGACAATCTTGACCTGTCCGGTGCGCCCGTTGCCAGTGACACACTGACCGAGCTGATTGCTTTTTGGACACCGGGTGTTGCAGGCGGCGCGGTAAATCCCGAAGCGTTTTCAGCCCGCGTCACCGGCACCTACAAACCGCAAGCCAGCGGAGTGCATCGCGTAGGCATCCATTCTGCGGGATTGTCACGGATATATATCGACGGCCAATTGGTCGCGGATGCCTGGACCGATTGGGCGCCTGGCCGGACATTTTTTGAATTCGGCTGTGATGAAGTGGTGGGCGAGGTTACCCTGACGGCTGGCCAAGCTCACGAAGTGGTCGTCGAATTTCAACGTCAACCACGTGAAGGCGCAGGATTTGGGGCATGGCGCGCGGGAATAGGAAAACCCATGGGAGATGCGGAAATCGCCGAGGCCGCAAGACTGGCCTCTGATGCGGATATCGCTGTGG
The DNA here is from genome assembly GCA_038138625.1 of Roseivivax sp. Taxonomy (GTDB): domain Bacteria; phylum Pseudomonadota; class Alphaproteobacteria; order Rhodobacterales; family Rhodobacteraceae; genus JAQXDR01. The sequence continues at coordinate 55,416 of JAYQEA010000002.1, read as the reverse complement.
TTTGCGTGGGCAGATCGGGCGAGTGGGACACCGAAGGCTCGGACCTTGACAATATAACGCTGCCGGGGCGCCAAGATGATCTGGTGGCAGCTGTTGCAGCCGCCAACCCACGCACTGTTGTGGTTTTACAAACTGGCGGGCCGTGCGAAATGCCTTGGATCGATGATGTCGCCGCTGTTTTGCAAGCGTGGTACCCCGGTCAGGAATGCGGCAATGCTATAGCAGACGTGTTGTACGGCGTCACGGAACCGAGCGGTCGGCTGCCGCAAAGCTTCCCACGTGTCTGGTCAGACAATCCGACTGCCAGCGATGATCCCCGGGTATACCCTGTACAAGATGGCGCTGTTGAATATCGCGAAGGTCTTCATATCGGATACCGCCATTATGCCGCCAAAGAGATAGCACCGCTATTTCCGTTTGGACACGGGCTGGGCTATACCGACTTTGAGATGGGCGATATGCGCGTGACAGAAGGCCAGACATGCGTGATCGAAATTCCTGTAACAAACACAGGTCTGCGGACAGGCAGCACCGTTGTTCAGGTCTATGTCACTGACAAGGCGGCCAAAGTCGACCGGCCGATGCTTGCGCTGCAGGGCTTTGCCAAGGTTCTTGTTGCGTCTGGGGAAACTGTCCTTGCTCGCGTGGATTTAGGGCCAAGAGCCTTTGCTCATTGCGACGCAGTTGCCGGATGCTGGCGTATCGCCAATGGGACCTACACCATTCAAGTCGGATTTTCTGCAACCGACTTGCGGCAAAAGTCAGATATAACACGACAGGAGAGCACCCTGCCCTATTAGACGGAAAAGGTCAGATCATCACACCAAACTTAATAGAGACAAGTATAGTAAATGCTTTGGATCGGTCGTCAGCCGGAAAAACCGGGGGCTGGGCCTGTGGATGTACCGATCACAAACTCTGTTTCCAAGAGGGTTGAAAAAGCAGCAGCATGCGGATTGTCGATACGCGTGATCAACATATCAGCCACGACCGCTCCGGCGCCGCGAACCGAAGAGCGTGTCGCTGTGAAAATTGGAACATCCTCACCATTGCGCAGATAGCTAATGTCATCGTCATAGGTAATGACAGAGACATCTTTTCCCATGGTCTTGCCTGTTTCCAATAGCGCGCGCCGCACACCGATTGCCGACATCATGGAGGCGACGACGATCGCTGTCGGTGGATTCGGCATATTAAGCAATTCCCGAGTTTCACGATGACCGTAATTTTCTGTCATCTCCGCACTTTTCAGCAGGAGCGGATCCGGCACGATCCCTGATGCAGACAGGGCATCCAAATAGCCCTGACGTCGGCGAAACGCAAAATCCATCGTCTCAAGGCCATTGATCAAAGCAATACGCCGGTGCCCTAAAGCCAAAAGATATTCGGTCGCGCTGCGAAAAGCACTGCGGTTGTTTACATCGATCCAGTCGTAAGGCTGCGTCACATTTGAAGCCCGCCCATGGACAACAAAGGGCATCTTGAGGCTGGTCAACATCTGTATCCTGGGCTCGTTGACTGCGGGTCCTTGCAAAACCACGCCGTCTACGGCCCGACGCGCAATTAATTCGCGATAGGCATTTTCTTCATCGTCCTTGTCCACGACCTTGAAAATCATGTCATACCCACGACGACTATAGGCCGCTGCAGCACCGGCGACGAAATCTCCAAAAATCGGATTGACAAGTTCATGATGTACGGTCGTGGAAATAACATGTCCAATGGCCCTTGCCCGACCAGTTGCCAATCCCAAAGCACGACTATTTGGTTTGTAATTGAAGCGCCTTGCTGCATCTTGTACGCGGCGTCTTGTGACCTCGCTGACTTCGGGAAATCCGTTCAGTGCGCGACTGACGGTCGTCTGCGACAGGTTGAGTAAGGACGACAGTTCTTTGAGATTCATGGACAAACAAACTTCTAAAAATTTAGTACTTAACAGAATACAGTAGTTTGGGTTCCGTCAACCTTTTTACAGCGGATAATACATAATTTCCGAAATTTGATTTCGGTTTATCAAAACATTCAGAGTCAACAGAACTGTGCAAATCATCCGGATCCTAAAGAGCCAAAATCCCAAATTGACCTAAGGCTATAAGATATATAGCTAATTCAGGCTGTTCCCGAATTCGAAAACAAAAGACGTGCAAAAAAATCGACACACCAAAACTGCCTCGGAATACCAAAGCACGTATCTTCGACGCAAAACCATATCCGTTTGTACAGAAAGAATGATTTTGAACGTTCAGGAGGGCGCTTTACATCCCTCGAGGAAGCTGCGTTTCCGGCAGGATGGCGCGGCCGGTCAGACGCTCGTATTCCATAAGCGCGAAGCGGTCTGTCATTCCGGAGATATAGTCGGACACGATCCGCGCAATCTGAACGCTGTCACGCGCCGATGCGACGTCTTTGCGCCATTGCTTTGGCAATAGATCAGTATTTTCCATAAACATAGGAAACAGCTCGCGGACGACTTCTGTAACGGCTTCACGGACAATCATCACTTCGGGTGCGCGATACATACGGGTAAACAGAAACCGGCGAATGACTTTGAGGTCTGCCCAAAGAGCATCTGAGAAATAAATCATCGGTCTGCCCGCCATCCGGACATCTTCGGCGGTCTGTGGATCTACTTCACGCAAAGTGGCTTCAGCATTGGCGATAACATCTTCCACCAAAACGCCAAAAAAACGCCGTAACGCCTCGTGTCTTCGACGATAGTAGTTAAGATTAGGATATTTGTGGTCTACCTGGGAAAAACACTCATCCAGAATTGGCAAACGCGCGAGTTCGTCGGTCGAGAACAGCTCTGCACGTAATCCGTCGTGAAGATCATGGTTGTTATAAGCAATATCATCTGACAGTGCGGCAACCTGAGCTTCGGCACTGGCATGGGTATGCAGTTCCAAATCATGTATGGCATTATAATCTGATAGTGCCCAAGGCACCGGCGCATCAGGTACCGAAATGACGGGACCGTTGTGTTTGGCGATACCTTCCAATGTTTCCCACGTCAGGTTTAGTCCGTCGAAATCGGCGTAATGGCGCTCAAGCGACGTAACAATCCGTATTGCCTGCGCGTTGTGATCAAAACCACCGTAGGGCGTCATCAGATCCGCCAGCGCGTCCTCGCCTGTATGGCCAAATGGTGTGTGACCGAAATCATGTGCAAGCGCCACTGCTTCTGTCAGATCGTCATTCAACCCCAAATGCGCCGAGATAGTGCGTGCAACTTGTGCGACCTCGATCGTATGCGTCAATCGCGTCCGGAAAAAATCCCCCTCGTGTTCAACGAACACCTGTGTCTTGTGTTTAAGCCGCCTAAAGGCTGACGCATGGATTATCCTGTCTCTGTCCCTTTGAAAGCAGGACCTATGGGCGCTGGCCTCTTCAGCGACCAGTCGTCCTCTTGATTGGTTGGGATGGCAGGCAAATTTGGCAGCCATGTGATGTGCACGCCTTGTCGATGAGGATGCCTGTCCTTATACTTACAAGAATACGAAAACAAAACCACATCACGAGGTCACATGCACCTGCCTCCCAAAGTTACCGAACGCGCATTTGCCCGTTTGTCAGAAGTCGGCGCAAGTGCCGACGGCAAAGCACTACGTATCGCCGTAGAAGGTGGTGGCTGCTCAGGCTTTCAATACGAAATCCGGCTTGATGAACCTAATGCCGAGGACCTGGTATTAAGCGGAGGGGGCGAAAGCGTGGTTGTCGACCAAATATCGCTTCCCTTTCTCGCCAATGCTACAATCGACTTCAGCGATGAACTGATAGGCGCGCGCTTCGTGATTGAAAACCCAAATGCCACCGCCTCTTGCGGCTGTGGCACAAGTTTTTCGATCTGATCACATCAAGTGAGGCTGGATTTCACCAGCACGGGCAAAGCCGTGAAAAAATTCATCGAAATGCGGGGTCGATTCTGCTGCCTCATCTAGACTGGAAAGCGCATACGGAGTGAGATCCTGCCGAAGTTCCGCGCGCATTCTGGGCCAGTCGGATAATCTGTCTTCGCGATTAAACAACAAGACGGACAATTCGCGCAGGGCAGTTGTCTGTTGTCGCGAATGAGAAACAAAGCGCAGGCTTCCTTCGGGAACAGTGGAAGCAAATCGCTGATCCCCTGATAAAAACTGGTACCACTGCACCATCAGATAGCTGTGGTAGTCGTCCTGTACCGAAGATTGCGGCGCGACGACGATATCAAAACGCGCGGCGTCCGAGTCTAATAGAGCCCTCCATTGCGGAGGCACATCCACATCGGCAAACCGCATCGCAATGCAGATCTCAGATAGCAAATCAACGTTGCCCTCCAAAAAGGCCAAAAGTCCCGCAAAGTGCAAACTGGCTGATGCAGCCTCTGGCAGGTTTGGATCCTGTCTTCCGTACTTACTGAGATAGAACACTATATGCGTCAACTCGTAGGCAGCTTTTTTGTTGGGGGTGCTGAATGTCGCTGTTCGCGCGCAAAATGCACGCAGTCGATCATCCAATCCGGGATCGACCATAAACTCCGCCCCTCTACGAGACAGCAATCTTCTGGCCTCTGCGCGTTGCAAGTCTGACAATTCGGATCCAATAAGATCCTGCTTCAAACTACGATTTATCAAGTCCTCACCCGTATTGCCTGGCATCCCGAGATCCTCAAGGTCCAAACAAATCGACAGCAAGAAGCGATAGTACATTGGAAAAAAAGCAAACCGCCGTGGCAGTGCATCATAAACTGACGCGTATACGTCCAAAGCTGATGGATCGAACGATACGGCGCCTGCCTCTAGCACGTTTAGAAACTCGCCATTTTCCTTGAGCCAATGAACATCGTCACCGCCTCGACGCTCGAACGCGAAACTATGCGCAAGCGTGGCCACTTGCGCAGATAGATCCGCAAAGCGGCGGGGATGGGACAGGGCGACAACATTGGACATAACACAGTCTCCGAGTTGAGAGTAACACCCGCCCCATGGTTAGGGCGGGCTCAATTGCTGTGAACTAGCGCTTTGTCACCTGATCAGAGGCCGACAGGAACAGGCCGGTGGCGTCACCCTCATGTGCGGCTGTTGCTACGG
>JAYQEA010000002.1:1962-50250 GCA_038138625.1 Roseivivax sp. | reverse complement strand
GAGGCCGACAGGAACAGGCCGGTGGCGTCACCCTCATGTGCGGCTGTTGCTACGGGGTCGGAGGCCGACAGGAACAGGCCGGTGGCGTCACCCTCATGTGCGGCTGTTGCTACGGGGTCGGAGGCCGACAGGAACAGGCCTGTGGCGTCGCCAGAAAAAGAGTCACAACCTAATGGTGTCTCGTTCCAGCCTGACACACATGGAGCCTCACCATCAAAGATACTTTTTAATTGTTTATTATCAATATTTTGAATTCCAATTTCGATTTTTCTAGCAGCAGTCATAACAATCTCCATTCCGCCTGATGCTCACAATCAAAACAACTTTAAATCGCAGTACAAGACTTTTTTAATATGTGATTACTCTATAGAACTGTGCATTCATTAAGTATAAACGATTTAATATACTGAAATATATATATTATTAACGCCAAATTAAGATGAAAAATTTTTTCAATTTTTTTTCATATTTCAGCCTTTTTTCATGCAAATCATCGCAATTTCACGACGAATCACCCCTTGGGTCTTGCCAGTGGCGAGGGTTCCGGCGATAGAAACCCAGAGCATTTTTCAAAGGGAGCGATTTGCGATGAAGGTAGCGACCTTCAATATCAACGGCATCAAAGCGAGGATCGCAGCTCTGCCGAGATGGTTGGCATCTGCGCAACCCGACGTCGTTGTTTTGCAGGAAATCAAATCCGTTGACGCGGCATTTCCCCATGGCCCCTTTGAAGACCTCGGGTATTCATGCGTCACTCATGGTCAAAAATCCTTTAACGGCGTCGCAATTTTATCCAAACACCCGCTTGAAGATGTATCTCGTGGGCTGCCTGGCGATCCCGATGATGATCACGCCCGCTGGATTGAGGCCACTGTGATGGGCAATCATCAGGCGCTGCGCATTTGCGGATTGTACCTGCCCAATGGCAATCCTGCGCCCGGTCCCAAGTATGACTACAAATTGTCGTGGATGGACAGGCTCGAAAGTCGCGCAAGATCTCTGTTGGAAAGCGAAACACCCGCCTTAATGGCCGGCGACTACAACGTCATTCCACAAGCCGAAGATGCCGCGAATCCAGATGCTTGGAAAGGTGACGCGTTATATCGCCCTGAAAGCAGGGCCGCATTTCGACGGATTGTGAACCTTGGTTTTACAGACGCATTTCGTGCGACAACACAGGGACCGGGCCACTACAGCTTTTGGGACTATCAAGCAGGCTCTTGGCAGCGCAATAACGGAATACGGATTGATCATTTTTTATTGACCCCAACCTGTGCGGATCTGTTACGGGACTGTCAAATAGATCGCGAAGTACGTGCAGGCGACAAGCCCTCCGATCACGTTCCGGTCTGGGTTGACTTGGCCGTTTAAAGATCAGCCTCGGATAGGTATTGCTGTTGCGTCATACCCATAGAGCCAATCATAAGGCCGCAGCATCATCGAAGGGGCCATTCGACCCGCAAGTCTCAGCCCCATATGGGCTGCACTGCGCACTGGACCACGATGCAGATGATATTTTCGGGCATTTCCCGAAGCAGTCCGCACAATCCGTTCGCATCTAGGTCTGCGCAGCTTTGTGTAGCGATCAAATGCGCTGTCCATATCCGGCAGTTCTGTCAGACAGCGCCGCAATATCCATGCATCCTCGAGAGCCATATTTGCCCCTTGCGCAAGAAACGGCAAGGTTGGGTGGGCAGCATCACCCAACAGAGCCATGCCCTCTTTTGCCCAAACGGATGCAACCGGATGCCGAAACAACCCCCAAAGACCGACATCCTCGACCTCGGCCAAAAGTGTGGTGATCGTCTCGCCTGCCCCTGCAAAAGCGCGACGCAAGGCTTGTGGATCGTCGCGATGGCTCCATCCTTCGGCCACCCAGTCAGACCGCTCTTGTACGGCGACAATATTAACGGCCCGCCCCTGTCGGAGGGGATAGCTGACAAGATGCCGCCCCGGTCCCATGTGAACCCGTGCTTCTGGGGGATGCGCCACTGTATTGGGAACCACCGCCCGCCACGCCACCTGCCCGGTAAAAACCGCAGCCGCTTTCGAATTCAAGTGATGTCTTAGGACAGAATGCAGGCCATCGGCACCAATTATCAAATCCGCCTCTGCTTTGCGACCATCTGCAAGATGCAAGGCACGGTCTCGAGCAAAAATAACCTCTGCACCTGTTTCGATCTTAACCCCTGCATCCAGAGCGGCTGTTTGTAAAAGAACGGCCAAATCATGCCGATGCACGAACCGGTATGATACGGGACCGCCGTAGCGTTGAAGATCCAGTCGCACAACCTCGGACCCGTCTGCATCGTCGCGGAGTGACACCGCAGTCGCTATTGACGAGATGTCAGAAAATTGCCCGGCCAACCCCAGCGCATGAAGGACCCGCACACCGTTTGGGCTGATCTGAATCCCGGCGCCAACTTCTTTGAGTGCAAAGGCGCGCTCAAACAGACGGACATCTGCACCGATCTGCCGCAAGGCCACAGCAAGTGCCAATCCACCTATTCCCCCCCCAGCAATGGCCACCCGCAGCGCAGTCACTTGTAACCTTCTCCCTCAAGATACGCAAAACGCCGAGGTTATCCCCGGCGTCTTTGAATTCAGGTCTGATGGCAGGACATCAATCGTCGCGATGCACCTTTTCACGGCGCTCGTGCCGCTCTTGCGCTTCCAAGCTCATCGTCGCAATGGGACGCGCGTCCAACCTCTTGAGAGAGATAGGATCCCCGGTTACTTCGCAGTAGCCATATTCACCCTCATCAATGCGCCGCAACGCAGAATCGATCTTTGCTACCAGCTTTCTCTGACGGTCACGCGTCCGCAGTTCCAACGCACGGTCTGTCTCTTCGCTCGCGCGATCCGCGACGTCGGGGATATTGCGCGTTCCATCCTGCAGACCCTCAATCGTATCGCGGCTGTCTGCCAGCAAATCTGTCCGCCAGTCGAACAGCTTTCGACGAAAATATTCAAGCTGACGGTCATTCATAAACGGCTCGTCTTCGGCTGGTCGATAATCGTCGGCCAGAAAAATTTCTGCTTTCATATCGGTTTCCCCTGCTTGGTTGGTGTAATCCGTCAAACCAAACCCTTTCAATCGCGTCTGTATTGACGGCGATATACCGACTGGACCGAGCCTTGTCACTAGCGATTCCGGATGGGCTAGGCTGTTTTGTCTGCTTTCATAACCTTGTCAAACCCATGGCTGCGCACTACCCCTCAAGTTACGGTAGAAGGAGCACCCGTTATGAGCAAACGCTTTGAAGGCACCACGGATTATGTAGCGACAGGTGACCTGACTATGGCTGTGAATGCGGCAATTACTTTGGAACGTCCGCTTTTGGTCAAAGGCGAACCGGGCACGGGAAAAACCGAGCTGGCGCGTCAGGTCGCACAGGCGCTTGGGTTGCCCATGATCGAATGGAATGTGAAGTCGACAACCAAAGCGCAACAGGGCCTGTACGAATATGACGCTGTGTCGCGTTTGCGCGACAGCCAACTGGGCGAGGCGCGCGTGCACGATGTCGGCAACTATATCAAACGCGGCAAGCTCTGGCAGGCTTTTTCAGCACCGAGCAAAGTCGTGTTATTGATCGATGAAGTGGACAAGGCAGACATCGAATTTCCAAACGACCTGCTGCAAGAACTCGACCGGATGGAATTTCATGTCTACGAAACAGGTGAGACCATCCGCGCTGAAAAACGACCGATCGTCATTATTACGTCGAACAATGAAAAAGAATTGCCAGACGCTTTTTTGCGTCGGTGTTTCTTTCATTACATTCAGTTTCCCGATGCCGAGACGATGCGCAAAATTGTTGAGGTCCACCACCCCGCCATCAAGCCAGCCCTGCTGACCGAAGCCTTGACGCAGTTTTACGAAATTCGCGATCAGCAAGGTCTCAAGAAAAAGCCCTCAACCTCTGAGGTGTTGGACTGGCTCAAGCTGCTATTGGCCGAGGATCTGACCGCAGACGATCTCAAGCGTGACGGTTCAGATGCCCTGCCGCGGTTGCACGGCGCGTTGTTGAAAAACGAACAAGACGTGCATCTGTTCGAACGTTTGGCATTTATGGCACGGCGCGGACAGCGCTGACCGGAAAAACGCACGCGTCACGCGCCTGAAAAAGAGCCGCGCGTGACGTTGCAATCGGCGCTGGCCCGACGCAGCGGCCGCATTGCCAGAAAAATCCGGTAATCCCATGATGGCAGGGCCATCGGATCAATACATAAAACTGCGCTTGTTGATCCGGTTTGGGTGTTTTTGGGGGCCCTACCACGTTTGCAGCTTGCATATGATTCACCAGCGACGGGGTCCTTTTGGGGAATGGTCCTCGTAAACAAGACGTGCCTGCGACATCGTCTGTCGTAGATCGGCTTGTAACCAGCACCCAACAGGGTATTTTCCGAGAAAATGTTACTGAAAAGGTACCTCCATGAGCACGGATCCTCTTGTTGTCTTTACCCCCTCGGGCAAAAGAGGCCGTTTTCCGGTCGGTACCCCTGTCTTGACCGCAGCGCGCCAGCTGGGTGTCGATCTTGACAGCGTCTGCGGCGGCCGCGGTATCTGCAGCAAATGTCAGATTGCCCCTGGCAGTGGAGAGTTTCCAAAACATGGCATTACAGTCGCCAGCGACGCGCTGAGCGCGTGGAACAAAGTAGAGGCCCGTTATAATGACAAGCGCGGCCTAAAGCCCGGTCGCAGACTGGGGTGCCAAGCCCAAATCCAAGCCGATATCGTCATTGATGTTCCCGCCGAAAGTCAGGTCCACAAACAGGTTGTGCGCAAAGCCGCCTCATCCCGCGCAATTGAAATGGATCCAGCAACAAGACTGTATTTTATCGAGGTGGATCAACCGGATATGCACGAGCCCACTGGTGACTTTGAACGGGTGGCACGTGCACTTGCAACACAGTGGGATGTTGGCGAAGTCACACTGGCGTTCAGTGTTCTGGGCCGGCTTCAGCAAGTCTTGCGCAAAGGTGCTTGGACGATCACCGTCGCCCTGCACCGCACGTCGCACGATGCCGTACCGCAAATTATCGCGGCATGGCCCGGCCTGCACGAGACAGGGATTTTTGGGCTGGCGGTTGATCTGGGCTCGACCACGATAGCCGCCCATTTGACAAACCTCGAAACAGGTGAGGTTGTCGCCTCTTCGGGCATCATGAATCCGCAGATCCGCTACGGCGAAGACCTGATGAGCCGGGTCAGCTACGCCATGATGAACGCCGGTGGCGATGTTGAAATGACATGCGCTGTACGCGAGGCGCTGAATACCCTGTTCCAAGAGATTACCGCAGATGCCGAGATTTCAATAGACAGTGTGCTTGAGGTCGTTTTCGTATGCAATCCGGTGATGCACCATCTGCTTATGGGCATTGATCCGGTTGAGCTGGGGCAGGCCCCTTTTGCTTTGGCAACATCAGGGCATCTGGCGCTGACCGCAGCAGATTTGCACCTGACGGCTTTATCAGCCGCTGCGCAGATTTTTGTGCTGCCCTGCATCGCGGGCCATGTTGGGGCGGATGCTGCCGCAGTGGCCTTGGCCGAGGACCCTGCAAATTCCAAGGATCTGGCCTTGATCGTGGATGTCGGCACAAACGCCGAAATCCTTTTGGGCAATACTGACCGTGTATTGGCGTGCAGCTCTCCCACCGGACCCGCATTCGAGGGCGCGCAGATCAGTTCTGGCCAGCGTGCCGCGCCGGGTGCCATTGAGGCAATCCGCATCGATCCCGCAACAAAAGAACCCCGTTTTCGCGTGATCGGCTGTGACCTATGGTCGGACCAAGACGGCTTTGCCAAAGCAACCGCCGAAACTGGTATTACAGGGATCTGTGGATCTGGAATTATCGAAGCCGTTGCCGAGCTGCGCATAGCAGGCTTGATGGATGCATCGGGTTTGATCGGATCAGAACAGCAAACCGGAACGGCGCGTTGCGAAACGGAAGGCCGGACAAATGTCTACGTGGTGCACGATGGCACTGCCGATAACGGACCCCGTATCACCGTGACCCAAGGCGATATCCGCGCCATACAGTTGGCAAAATCCGCCCTGTATGCGGGTGCCCGCCTTTTAATGGACGAAATGGGTGTCGAGAGGGTGGATCGTGTGGTCTTGGCCGGTGCTTTTGGTGCGCATATCAGTGCACTGCACGCAATGGTGTTGGGTATGATCCCTGACGTCCCTTTAAACAAGGTAACCAGTGCTGGAAATGCGGCTGGAACGGGTGCGCGCATAGCGCTTTGTAATCTTACCGCGCGCCAGGATATCCAAAACACCGTGCGCGATATCACCAAAGTCGAAACCGCCATCGAACCCCGTTTTCAAGAGCATTTCATAAACGCAAGCGCAATTCCAAACGCGGTGGACCTTTTTCCGGAACTGGCCAAAGAGGTCCGGTTGCCCGATGCAAGCTTCAATCAAGGATCAGATCGTTCGCGCCGTCGCAAGCGCAGCAAAGACCCTGCTTAATCTCTCCCCAGACATATACGACGCGCGAAAGAGCCCGCGGCACGGGGTTGCACTAAGGGTCTGTGCATGACACACCCCGCGTTATGCATATAAATACTTTGGTGTTGGGTGCCGGGGCAGCCGGCCTTATGGCCGCCTCTCAAAGCGGCCCGAACACGCTTATCATCGACCACGCACGCGCACCCGGCGAGAAAATCCGCATCTCTGGCGGAGGGCGCTGTAATTTCACCAATTTAGGCTGCGGCCCAGAGGCTTTCTTGGGCCAAAATCCCCACTTTCACAAATCTGCCCTAAGCCGCTATACAGCCTTTGATTTTCTGGATCTCGTCGAAAAACACCGCATCGCCTGGCACGAAAAAACCTTGGGCCAGCTTTTTTGTGATGGATCCGCCCGCCAAATCGTACGCATGCTTTTGGACGAGTGCAGCGCAGCGGATTTATGGCTGCAAACGCGGCTTGTCGACCTTAGCCATGATGGCAGTTGCTTTCACATCAACGTTGAAAAAGAGGGGCAAAGCCATGCGATCACAGCCCGGAACCTGATTGTCGCCACGGGCGGAAAATCCATCCCCAAAATGGGTGCGACCGGGCTTGCATATGATATTGCAGCCAAATTTGGGCATACAACCACCGAAACCCGCGCTGGGCTGGTGCCATTCACCTTTCCTGACGGACGTTTCAAACCGCTGGCAGGTGTGAGCTTGCCAATTCGGGCCAGTTGCGCAGAAGCGCAATTTGATGAAGCAATGTTATTTACCCACCGCGGCCTGTCGGGCCCGGCGATTTTGCAAATTTCAAGCTACTGGTCGCCGGGACAGGAGGTAATCTTGGATCTGTTTCCCGATCGATCGGTTACAGATGCTGTGCAGCAGGCCCGCGCAACGCGGCCACGCCAGCAGCTTAGCACAGTGATGGCCAGCCTTTTGCCAGATCGGCTGGTCGCACATCTTGCACGGGATCTCCCGCTTGACGGTCAACTCGCCAATCTGTCAAATCGTGACATCGCGGCGCTGTCCGCCCGACTGCATCGTTGGTCCGTCACGCCGCAGGGCACAGAGGGCTACCGGACTGCCGAGGTGACCCTTGGCGGCATCACCACCCGCGACATCGACAGCAAAACCATGATGTCACGCCATTGCAAAGGCTTGTATTTCATTGGTGAATGCGTCGACGTCACGGGCTGGCTCGGGGGATACAATTTTCAATGGGCCTGGGCATCGGGTCAGGCTGCGGGTCAAGTGGCTCGCATGCAGGGCAACGTATAAGCCTATGCAGACGCACTGTTCAGTTTTGCCAGCACAGCGGCCACGCATTGCATGAAGTCCTGTCCACGGGCTTCAAAGCTATCATATTGATCAAAACTGGCGGCCGCCGGTGCCAGCAGTACGACCTCACCCGGTTGAGCCGCACCAAGCGCAGACGCCACGGCTGTGCGCATGTCACCGCAGATCTGCACCTTATCTTGCGGCAGGGCCTGTGCAAAAGCGGCTGCATCCTGCCCGATAACGTAGGCCTGTACGACGTGGTTCAATCCGGCTGCAAGCCCGTCAAGCCCGCCCTCTTTCTGCTGACCACCACAGATCCACTGCACGCGTTCAAAAGCCAACAGTGCCTGCAAGGCGCTGTCGACATTCGTGGCTTTGCTATCGTTGATAACCCGCACGCCACCATGGTCTACAACGAACTGACTGCGGTGCGCGAGGCCTGCAAAGCTGGCCAGAGCACTCTCGATCACGCGGGGCGCCAGTCCAAGGCTGCGACAGACCGCGTAACATGCGCATGCATTTTGATGATTATGAGCACCTGCCAGACCCTGCATACCGCGCAGATCAAGGGACGCAACCTGCCGGCCTTTGCGCCATTCCGCCAAAAACCCCTTGCGGGCAAGCACCTGCCAGGCTGATCCTTTCGCCTTTCCCCTTGCGACACGGATCACGCGATCGTCTGCCGCACCTTCGGACAGCTGTCCCGCTAGAAAAAGCCCTGCGTCCTCATCAATACCGACGATTGCCCGATCTGGCCCTCCTTCGGAAAAAAGCCGACGCTTGGCCGCAAAATAGCCTCCAAAACCACCATGTCTGTCCAGATGATCGGGGCTGAGATTGGTGAAAACGGCGATATCAGGGGTCAACGCACGGGCCAGTTCGGTTTGGTATGACGACAGTTCAAGAACCACCAAATCACCGTCGCCCGGTGGATCTATATCCAAAACACCGCGCCCGATATTGCCCGCCAGTTGCACCTCGCGCCCGACACTGTCCAGCACATGCGCAATCAAGGCAGAGGTGGTAGATTTGCCGTTCGATCCGGTGACAGCGATCACCCGCGGAGGCTGATCAAAACGATCCCAATCCGAAACAGCCAGCGATCTGAAAAACAATCCGATGTCGTTATCGACCGGTACACCCTCCATCAATGCGGCGCGCACCGCGGGGTGAGGTGTGGGAAAAAGATGCGCAATACCCGGAGATACAACCAAGCAGGCCAGGGCTTTTGCAGTTCGCAGATCTTCGACGGTAAACCCGTCCGCGGCAGCCCGAGCGCGTGCATCAGGGTTGTCATCCCAACACACCGGATGCGCACCGCCCGCAACAAGCGCCCGCGCTGTCGACATACCAGACCGCCCCAGCCCCAGTACGCCGACCCGCGCATTGACAAACCCACGAACCGCAATCATGCATCGCCCCTTTTGTTCGGGCGGAGGCATGTCAGCGATCCAAAGGTTCGCATCGCAACATCTTTGTAAGGACCACGACAGTCCTGTGTTGGCCTTAGTCTACAGGCACAGGTCATCTTCAGCGTACCTTCAACGTGGCCAACCCGATGATTGCGAGGATCAGCGAGATGATCCAGAACCGGATTACGATTGTCGGCTCGGCCCAACCCTTTTTTTCGTAGTGGTGATGTATCGGCGCCATCAAAAAAACGCGCCTACCGGTCCATTTAAAATAGACGACCTGAATGATCACGGAGAGCGCCTCGACCACAAAAAGCCCCCCCACGATCGCCAAGACGATCTCATGTTTGGTGCTGACAGCAATCGCACCCAATGCACCACCCAAAGCCAACGAACCTGTATCGCCCATGAACACGGCAGCCGGGGGCGCATTGTACCATAGAAATCCAAGCCCACCGCCAAACAGTCCGGCACAAAAGATCAAAATTTCACCTGTCCCCGGCACGTAGTGAACGTCAAGATATTGCGTGAAATCGACGCGTCCCACCGCATAGGCGATTATGCCCAAGGTGCCCGCAGCAATCATCACCGGCATGATCGCAAGCCCGTCCAGTCCATCGGTCAGGTTGACCGCATTGGCCGCACCAACAATGACAATCATGCCGAAAACGATGTAAAACAGGCCCAGATTTAAAAGAACATCTTTTAAAACGGGCATTGCAAGACGGCTGGCGAGCGGTTTGTAGTCTTCGATCCGCAAGGCCAGTTCCGCATCATAGCCTGCATGAACCACCATCGTCGCGTAGGTTGCACATCCGGCAATGGCAAACCCCAAAAGCAGACGGACACGGCCCGGCACGCCCTTGGCATTGCCTTTGGATACTTTGGCATAGTCGTCGGCAAACCCGATCGCCGCAAAACATAAAGTGACCGCAAGAACAATCCAGATAAAGGGATTGTCGAGACGCGCCCAAAGCACCGTTGACGTCACCAGCGCCCCGACGATCAATAATCCCCCCATGGTCGGGGTTCCAGCTTTGGCAAAATGGCTTTCAGGTCCATCTTCTCGGATCGGCTGGCCTTTGCCTTGCCGACGCCGCAACACGTTGATGAGCGGTAGACCAAACACGAATCCAAACACCAGCGCGGTTAGAAACGCTCCGCCTGCGCGAAACGTAATATAGCGAAACAGGTTAAAGACGTCTCCGCCATCTGACAAAAGCGTCATCCAATATAGCATATCACGCCTCCTTATGGTCCGCGTCCTGTAAGGGCCGGAGATGACCCATGGCACGCACCGCGTCAACCACTTGCGCCAGCCCCATGGACAGCGACCCTTTCACCAACACCACATCAGCCACATTCAAGTCCCCCGCAACATGTGCTGCCATGGCCTGTGATGTTTCTGTCCAGCGTCCCCGCTTTGTTACTGGCAAAGCGTTATACAACGCCTCCATCAAAGGCCCCACACAATGCACAACGTCGATTTCAGCAAATGCAGAAAGATCGGCCAACCCCCTGTGCAGAATATCCTCGCTGGGACCCAGTTCTTTCATATCCCCCAAATAGGCAATTCGCCGCCCACGGGCCCTATGACCTGCCCCCTTGCCAATGGGCACCGATGCCAAAACATCCATAGCCGCAGATACAGATGCAGGATTGGCATTATAGGCGTCGTCAATCAGCTCGATCGATTGGCGTTCATCTACAGGATCCAGACGAATGATTTCGCGGAGACCTCGCCCTGCGACAGGGGTCCAGCGTCCCAAGTCGGTTGCCGCGATCGCCCGATCCAACCCAAGAACCTGCACAACAGCCATCACTGCAAGCGCATTGGTCGCAAAATGCCGGCCCGGCACCGCGAGCTTGAACAACAACGGTGTGCGCCAGGCACGTCCCGTGACCACCGTCACGTGATCAAGGAGCCGCACCGTCGTTGCACGGTGATGATTTGAGGCGCGCTCGCCAAAGGAAATAATTCGATTTGTCCGGGCGCGCGCACCAGCCAGCAGCAGACCAGATACCTCAAGATCCCCGTTGTATATCGCAACGCCATTCGGCTCTAATCCCTCAAAGATCGTGGCCTTTTCACACGCGATACCTGCAATGTCGCGAAAGGCGGCCAGATGGGCAGGTGCAACAGTTGTCACAACCGCCACATGGGGCCGTGCCATTTTCGACAGTGGCGCAATTTCTCCGGGATGGTTCATCCCGATTTCGATCACGGCAAAACATGCATCTGGCGGCATCCGCGCGAGGGTCAGCGGCACCCCCCAATGATTGTTGTAGCTTGCCACTGCCGCATGGGTCTTTCCCTGTCCCCCAAGGACATCGCGCAGCATTTCTTTCGTCGATGTCTTTCCGACCGATCCCGTCACTGCAACCACCTGCCCGGTAAAGCGCGCCCTTGCCGCGCGGCCCAGATCCTCAAGCGCGGTTTGCACGTCTTTGACAATCAGCAGTGGGGCATCCGGTGGTACGCCTTCGGGTATACGGCTTACCAGCGCTGCTCCTGCCCCTGCGGCCAGAGCGGCTGACACAAAATCATGTCCATCGCGGACATCTGTGAGTGCCACGAACAAATCTCCGCGTGTGAGGTTGCGACTGTCGATTGAAACGCCCGTGACACACCAATCCCCAGTGGTGCGTCCGCCTGTGGCCTGTGCAGCGTCGGTTGCGCGCCATAGGGTCATGGTATCTTTCCATCCAATGCGGCAACCGAAATAGAGGCCTGCTCTGTATCATCAAAGGGGTAGGTCACATTGCCTATCTGTTGTCCCGTCTCGTGTCCTTTGCCACAGATCAACAACGCGTCCCCCGGCCCCAATTCGGCGGTCGCCCGTAAAATAGCTTCGGCGCGGTCTGCGACCTCGATTGCGCCAGGAACCCCACCCAGAACGGCTGCGCGGATGACGGCCGGATCCTCACTGCGCGGGTTATCATCCGTCACGAATACCAA
Source organism: Roseivivax sp. (assembly GCA_038138625.1). GTDB lineage: Bacteria > Pseudomonadota > Alphaproteobacteria > Rhodobacterales > Rhodobacteraceae > JAQXDR01. The sequence continues at coordinate 38,135 of JAYQEA010000002.1, read as the reverse complement.
ATCTGCCGCCTGTGCGGCCGCTTGACCCATCAAAGGACGCTTGGTCGCGTCTCTGTCACCGCCGGCACCAATAATTGCAATCAGTCGTCCCAACACATGCGGTCTGAGCGCGCTCAACGCTGTGGCCACAGCGTCAGGTGTGTGCGCGTAGTCTACGAACACGGCTGCACCATTGTCACGTTGCGCCACAAGCTGCATTCGTCCTTTGACCGTCTCGATTTTAGGCAAAGCATCAAATACATCCGCAGGATCAGCGCCAACGGCAATTGTCAAACCAGCGGCGATAAGAACATTTTCCGCCTGAAAGCCACCCATCAAATTCAGCCGCACCTGATGCACCGCATTGCGATGGGCAAATCTCAGGTCCTGCCCCGTCACATCGTAGCGTTGCCCGAGAATTGTCAGCACACCATCCGGACCCACCCCCAAAACCCGCGCACCGCGCTGACGCGTAATATCTGCAAGCGAACCGCCCTTTGGATCGGACAGATTGATCACGGCACAACCCTCGGGCGGAAGCAGCCGATCAAAAAGTCCGGCCTTGGCCGTAAAATAGGCATCGAACGTCCGGTGATAATCCAGATGATCCTGAGAGAAATTGGTAAACGCGGCCGCTTTCAGGGCGACGCCATCCAAGCGCCTTTGGTCCAGACCATGACTGGATGCCTCCATCGCGGCATGCGTGATACCGGCGTCGGCGGCATTCATCAAAGCTTTGTGTAAGGTCAGTGGATCCGGTGTCGTATGGGCCAAAGGTGCCTGCCAGTCCCCTTCGACGCCCGTGGTGCCCAGATTTACCGAAGCATACCCGAGCGCCTGCCAGATCTGCCGCGTAAAACTGGCCACTGAGGTTTTGCCGTTGGTTCCGGTCACAGCCACCATGGTGTCGGGCTGACGGGCAAACCACAAGGCGGCAGCCGCTGATAATGCCGCCCGGGGTTCTTCGGTGACAACAATCGCAGCCTGACTTTGTGACAACACGTCTTCGGCAAACGCAGCGCCTTCGGCATCTGTCAATATCGCCGTAGCGCCTCGTTCCAGAGCCATCTTTATAAAGCGGCTGCCATGTACGGCCGTGCCCGGCAAAGCCGCAAATAACTCCGACGGCCCAACGCGGCGCGAATCGATGGCCAGCCCCGATATCAACGGATTGAACCCGCCCCGGGCTGCAAGCCCAAGATCAGTCAGGTATTTTTTATGTATCGTCACTGCCGGTTCGCCTTGGATCCGCGGCCAGATTAGCTGCCGCGGTTATCATCTTGACGTCAAGCTTACACGAGCCAGCGCACGTGGTCCATTTGGTGTCGGCGCAACAAGCATCGGCGCTATGCGATTGATGATCTCGGCGGCGACAGGCACGGCCGTCCATCCGGCTGTGCGTTTGATTTCATCACCATTGTGAACCGAGGGCTCGTCCAGCATGACCACTAGGACATATTCCGGCCTGTCCGCCGGAAAGACACTGGCGAATGTAGCAATGACCCGATCTTCGTGATACCCGCCTTTTTCCGCATCATATTTGTCGGCAGATCCCGTTTTACCTGCAACCGCATAGCCGCCCACGTTCGCCATAGAGGCCGTGCCCTTTTCGTGGACCACAACCTGACGCATCATCGCCGTCGTCTGCATCGCTGCTGGCAGACTCAGCAAACGGGGTCCCGTTTCACTTATCTCTCGTTTGATAAGCGTGGGCGCCACCTTTGTGCCCCCATTGCACAATGTCGCATAAGAAGTCGCCAAATGCAGCGGTGTCACCGACAATCCGTGACCATAAGAAATGGTCATGGTCGATAGCTCAGACCAGTTTTTTGGTAAGCGCGGGCGCCCTTGGCTGGCCTCTGCGAGTTCGATAGGCAAAGGCTCAAACAATCCAAGATCGCGCAAGAAGCGCTGGTGATCGGAAATTCCGATACGTTGCGCCAAGCGGGCTGTGCCGATATTCGAGGATTCCACAAGAACCATCTCTACCGACAATTCGGTCCCATGATTGAGAAAATCATTGATGGTGTGGCGGCCCCACCGCAAAGGTCCGCGAATATCCACCTGGGTCTGCGGAGAGACAATTCCCATGTCCAAGGCCTGGGCGATGGTGAATGATTTAAAGACCGACCCCAATTCATAAACACCCTGAACCGCACGGTTGAAAAGGGGGCTATCCTCTTGTGTTACATCAGCCGCGACACGGGGCCGCTTGTTGGGATCGAAATCAGGCAGTGAGGCCATGGACAGAACCTCACCAGTGTCACACTGCATGACGATCGCCGCAGCACCTTTGGCATTCATCAAAGACATGCCGCCCGCCAGCACGCGTTCGGTTGCGGCCTGGACCGAAAGATCAAGCGATAGGGTTAAGGAATGGCCCGCCATGGCCGGATCGCGTAAAAGATCATTGTGTGCCCGTTCAATCCCCGCGACGCCAACAATTTCGGCCGCACGGACATCCTCACGCCCGTAACTGGTCCCACCCAGAATATGCGCAGCAACGGGTCCGTTTGGATACAACCTCATTTCACGCGGACCAAACACGAGGCCCGGCTCACCAATGTCATGAACCGCCTGCTTTTGTTCCGGACTGATCCGGCGCTTGACCCATACGAACGGGCTGCGGCCTGTGAATTTCTCTATAACGCTTGCTTCATCAAGGTCGGGGAAAATTCCCATCAGTGCCTTTGCCGCGCGTATGGGTTCAATCATATCGCGGGGATGAGCGTACAAGGAGTAGGTTTCCATGTTGGTCGCAAGGATGCGTCCGTGACGGTCGGTGATATCAGCCCGCGTCGCCGAAATACGCTGAGCTTCGCCAGTTCCACGCGGCACCAATGTGTCTGATGCCGCAAGCAAGCCCATGCGTGCGCCAACCAAACTGAACGCACAAAAGAAGACCATGACCATAACAATCAGGCGTCCCTCTGCCCGAACCCGCAAACTGTCCCGCGTTTCGTCATGTCGACGTCGCAGATTTTCACGTTCGATGGCATCAGGATTTTCGCCGTCCGCCCGCGCCTTTATAATGTGTGCAAGTGGTCGCAGGGGGGTGCGTATCATGGGGTGGTCTCCGCGCGGGACACTTCTACGGCCTGCTCTACCCCGATGTTGCGCCCGGCCGGATACGGCAAAGGCCGCGCGCCATCCAGATCGTGAAACTGTCGATAATTCAAAGGCATCAATTCCAACCGGTCATAGTTCATCTCGACCAGATTACGAAGACGGTCTGGTCGGTTCAGATATGCCCACTCTGCCCGCAAAACAGAAAGCCGCGTATGCGCGTTGGAAATACGTAGATCAAAGCTTTCAGTCTTGGCCAATGCGGCCTGGGTCTTGTAATTTTCGTGGTATGCCCAAAACCCCAAACCGATCACGACCAAAAAAGCAACTGCATGGATCACAAAACGCATCATTGGTCTCCTTTCAGCGTTGGCATCGCAATCTCACGGGGCGCAATGTCACCCGATGCAGCATCCGTGCGTGTCGCGACCCGCAGTTTGGCCGAGCGCGACCTTGGGTTTGCAGCCAACTCAACAGCATCAGGTGAAATCGCTTTGCGCGGTGTCAGGTCAAACCGCGGCAGGGTGTGCTGGATTTCCGGAGCATGACGGCTTCCCCTGCCTGTTGCGCCCGCACGGGACTGTAGAAACCGTTTAACCATACGGTCTTCCACCGAATGAAATGTCACGACAGCCAACTTGCCGCCGGCGACCAACGCTTTTTCTGCGGCCATCAGACCTTTGTGCAGCGCGCCGTATTCATCATTCACAGCGATGCGCAAGGCCTGAAAACTGCGCGTTGCAGGATGCGTTTGACCGGGCTTTGGGCGTGGCAAACACCCTGATACAATCTCGGCCAATTGCAGGGTCGTCTTCAATGCAGATACGGTACGAGCCGCCACAATCGCGCGGGCTATGCGGCGCGACGCGCGCTCTTCGCCATATATATACAAAATATCAGCGAGCTCGCTTTCCATTGCAGTGTTTACAAGGTCTGCGGCTGTCGGTCCATCCTGCCCCATGCGCATGTCCAAGGGGCCATCTTTTTGAAAGGAAAATCCGCGATCTGCCAAATCAAGCTGCATGGATGACACACCCAAATCCAAAACCACGCCATCCACAGCCGGAGCAATTTTGTCCATATCGGAAAAATTGGCTTCTATCAGGGTAATGCGTTCATCAATCCAATCTGCGGCCATCTGATGGGCCAACGGATCACGATCAATTCCGATGACATGGCCCGCACCGGCCGATAACAACCCTTTTGTATAACCACCGGCGCCAAAGGTGCCGTCCACCCAAGTTCCGGACACCGGCGCAACAGCCGCCAGCAGCGGATCTAGTAATACAGGGATATGTGGTGATCCCCCTGACACGCGTTATTCCGCAGGTACTGTAGGGATAAGCGTCAGCGGATCGAAATTATCGTCCACCGTCTCAAGATACGCTGACATTTCAGCCTCTTCGACAGCGCTATAGGTCTCAGCGCTCCAGATTTCGAAATAATCGCCCATGGCGACCATACGAACCTCGGCCTCAAGACCAATCTGCAAGCGCAGGTCTTTGGGCAGCACAATACGGCCGTCACGATCAACATCCGTTTCCCAGCTTTTGCCGAGAATCATACGACTGGCCCGCTTACGCGCATCAGACCCACGCGGCAATCGGCGGATGCCAGCTTCGATTTCGGCCATGTCGTCGATGGTGTAGACGTGCAAGCAGTTTTTAAGGTGGGGGCCATACAGAACAACCAGCCGTGGATGGGGTGTTTCCGGACAGTTGGGATCACCGGCCTCCAAAACGCGACGAAAATCAGCGGGGATCGACATGCGACCCTTGCTGTCAACCTTTTGGCTGAATTCTCCGCGAAAGCTCAGCCCCACGTCAATCGTCCTCCACCCCCGAAATGGCTGCGGCGGACCGATCTGCTGCCACTGATCGCCCCGCCGCTTTAGCCCCGCTTAGCGGGAGGTCTCCGAACGTATGCGCCTTGGGGGATGTACGAGCCCATACGCCGGATCCTATCAACGATGAAAGCGAGCGCCTGTATGAAACCTGCTCTGTTTCTTTTTTTTGTGGAATTCGGCAGAGGTGGTGCGACCTCGTGCTGCCCGCAATTCATCGACATTTAATGGATGCCATGGGAATTTATGGAAATCAAGAAAAATTTGATAAATTTCTATTTATAGGATGCCTGAAACATCCTGATATTTGTAGATATTTTCAGTTAACAGTAGTCAAATCACTAAATATTGGCATTATAGCTAGATAAATCACTATATATATACCTTACATAAAATCCCATAAAATCCCACAAATTAATTTAAAGAAACCACTTTCGGCCCAAAATACGTGTTCTTACGCTTATTTTACGGATGAAACGGGTAAAGTGCACTTTGGGACCATGAATTCCCAAAATACTTTTGAAGTCAAAAGCTGCATATTGGGGCTGTAAAACATGACTACCCAACCGGTGGTCTATATCCTATACTGACGGTAGTTGGATAGACCTTGGCCGCTAGAGTGCCACATAACACAGAGGGTTCCTAATGCGCTGCCCATTTTGCGGAAACATTGACACGCAGGTCAAAGACTCGCGTCCTGCCGAAGATCACGTCTCGATCCGCCGGCGCAGGTTCTGCCCGTCTTGCGGTGGACGGTTCACGACCTACGAGCGTGTTCAATTGCGCGATCTGGTGGTGGTGAAAGCAAGCGGGCGCCGCGAAACCTTTGACCGTGACAAACTGGAAAGATCCATCCGCATTGCCCTGCAAAAACGACCCATTGACCCCGAGCGCGTGGATCAAATGATTTCTGGTATTGTGAGACGCCTCGAAAGCATGGGCGAGACTGACTTGGACAGTAAACAGATCGGCGCCATTGTGATGGAGACATTGGCGCGCATTGATACTGTGGCTTATGTGCGGTTTGCCAGTGTCTACAAGAACTTTCAGGCCGCTGACGATTTTGAAGATTTCGTTAGCGAACTGCGCCCCAGCCCGACAGACAAGTGACCGACGAACAGCACATGGCCCACGCCTTGGCATTGGGTCGGCGGGGAATGGGGCAATGCTGGCCCAACCCGGCGGTTGGCTGTGTGATTGTTCAAAAAAGTCGTATTGTCGGACGTGGCTGGACCGCCCCCGGTGGCCGACCTCATGCCGAGCCACAAGCGTTGAAGATGGCAAAAAGCGCCACCGAAGGCGCAACCGTCTACGTCACGCTGGAGCCATGTGCGCACACCGGCAAGACTCCTCCCTGTGCCAGCACCCTGATCAAAGCGCGCGTTGCCCGCGTGGTCATCGCCACGGTTGATCCCGACCCCCGCGTCGCAGGGCGCGGAATTGCTATGTTACGTGACGCCGGCATAAGCGTGACCACTGGTATCTGCGAAGACCTTGCAAAATGGGCGCATGCAGGTTTCTTTTTGCGGGTGACGAAGAAGAGACCCTGGGTCACCGTAAAGTTGGCAAGCAGTTTTGATGGCCGGATCGCCACCGCAACTGGCGAAAGCCAATGGATCACCGGACCAACAGCGCGCCATCACGTACACGGAGAGCGATTGCGCCATGATGCGGTGATGGTTGGCGCAGGAACAGCACGCGCGGATGATCCATCGTTGACGGTACGTGGGTTCGGGACAGTAAGGCAGCCCGTGCGTGTGGTCGTGTCATCGGCGTTAGACCTGCCACAAAAGAGCATACTTGCCGAAACGGCTGGACAAACACCGGTCTGGCTGGTGCATGGCCCCGCATCGATCGACGCTGCCCACTATTGGGACAGCGTTGGCGCAAAGCGTCTACCTGTCGAGACCACATCGCCCGCCAATGTTTTGCGCGCGTTGGCCAATGCCGGACTGAACCGCATCTATTGCGAAGGCGGTGGTCAACTGGCTGCCAGTTTGTTGCAAAACGGATTGGTTGATGAGTTGGTGGGATATACCGCTGGCCTTGCCCTTGGAAGCGATGGCCGTCCGGCGCTTGGAGCGCTCAACATACCAGAACTGCCACAGGCCACGCGGTTCAACCTTCTGGAAACACGTCCCATCGGCGCAGACGTCCTACATAGATGGCGTCGTTCTGACTATCCGGCCTGAAATACCGCGCCAACTTCGGCGCGGATGATACGACCGATCGTGTCGCAATCCTCGAGCGAGAATGTCAGGGGAAGCCGGATATCCAGAATACCACGCAAAATCCTGTCACTCACAGGCATGGAGTCACTTTCGGCGTAACGCCAGCTGTCATACCGCGACGTAAACCCGACAGGTTCGGCGCCGCCGAACCACTTTAACTCAACCCCGCGCGCGGCACAGCGTTTTACAACCTCGGATATGGCAGCGTCACTCCAGTCAAGAAGCAGAAACTGCAAAGACGACCCCACAAAGCTCTCCTCTTCAGGGCGTACTATGCGCGTCAGACCGGGAGTGTCTCGCAGCGCAAGATCCAATCTGCGGTACCGATCGTTCCAGCGCTTTGCCTGTGTTTCCAGATCTGCAAGCTGAGGACGCAAGATCGCGGCACGTAGGTTGTCCATACGTCCCGAAACATTTGGCGTGGTGTATTTGATATCGGCGAACTGCTCAGGACCGGGCGCGGCGCCATGCCGGTCAAACAACCTATAAGATCCGGAAAGCATCACAGCGCGGGCTGCAATTTGTGGATCATCTGTGACCAGAAATCCCCCTTCGCCGGAATTGATGTGTTTGTAGGTCTGGGTTGAAAAGCAGCCCAAGGCCCCCCATGTTCCCGACGCTTTGCCACGCCAGGATGCACCCATTGTATGAGCACAATCCTCAATCACCGTGACACCAGCGGCGTCACAAATCTGCATCAGGCGCTCCATATCGCACAAATGCCCGCGCATGTGGCTGAGAACCAACACCTTTGCCTTTGATGCTTTGGCTTCAAGATCGTCAAGATCAATGGTCAGTGTTTCCGTGACACCGACAAATATCGGTTGCGCGCCGACGGCGGCAATGGCCCCGGGGACCGGCGCAAGCGTGAAAACATTTGTCAGCACATCATCGCCGGGCTGAACCCCGATCGCGCGCAAGGCACACCCCATAGCGTATCCGCCGGACGCGACCGCCACACAAAAGCGCGCGCCGAGAACTGCGGCGAACTCTGTCTCTAGCTGCGCGACCTCGGCCACTTCGTCTGGGGCCGTGTTATAACGATGCAGCCGTCCCGAACGCAAAACCGTGAGCGCTGCTTCAATTCCAGCTTCTGGAATCGGTTCTTGCTGCGTGAAACTACCTGAAAAAACCTCTGTCATGGGCGGCACCGTGACCTGAGCGGACGGTCACGTCAATGGCACAAAAGCATTACGGCAAAAGTTGATCGGCAAGCCGTGGAAGATCCGCAAAATCATGGAGCAGAGCATCGGGTTGCAAAGCAGCGACGGATTGTCCTGCTGGTGAAAATGTCACCAAAACAGATGGCACCCCGAGGGCTGCTGACGTTTTGCGGTCCGTTTCTGTGTCGCCGACCAAAAGGCACCGCGCCGGGTCGCCGCCTGCCCTGCGCACAGCTTCCGCCAATGGCTTGGGGTCAGGTTTGCAGACTGGCAGAGTATCGGCACCCACAAGCGATGCAAACGCATCACGTATCCCGAGATCCACAAAGAGTTGATGCGCCATTCGTTCGGGCTTGTTTGTACAAATGCCAACTGCAAAACCCGCAGACTGCAGTGCGCTGACGGCTTGCATGGCCCCGGGATAAAGATAACTGCGCCGGCTGAGATCATTTTCATAGGCATCCAAGAGGACGGGATAACCTCTATCTACCTCTGCCTCATCACTCTGCCCAAGACGTTCCAACCCCAATCGCAACATCGCGCGCCCCCCACGAAGGGCGGTTCCAGCGTCTGTTTCAGGATCCAAAACCACGTCATGGCCCATCTGTGCAAACGCACGATTTGCAGCTGCGATAAGATCACCGCTGGTATCCACCAAAGTTCCATCCAAATCAAAGATAACCGTTCGCACCCGCACCGCCTTTCGTTCTGCCTGCTAGGTCGGTAATAGAACAGCAACCAAACATCAAAGAGATTTCAGACATGGCCACTGCATTGATAATACTCGCCGCCGGAAAAGGCACACGCATGGACTCTGACCTGCCCAAGGTTCTTCATTCCATTGCACATGCTCCAATGCTTGTTCACGCTATGAAAGCGGGGGCCTGGCTTGAGCCGGAGCGCAGTGTTGTCGTCACTGGCTTTGGCGGCGATCAGGTAGCAGCTGCTGCTCGTAAGTACGATCCCGACGTGCGGGTTGCCTACCAGTCAGAACAGCTCGGCACCGGGCATGCCGTCGCACAAGCGCGCGCGCAATTGGACGGCTTTGACGGAGACGTGATTGTCCTATACGGCGACACACCCTTTATCCGGCCTGAAACCCTTAAAGCGATGACAGAGGCGCGCGTCACCCATGACGTCGTTGTCCTGGGCTTTGAAGCGGCCGATCCGGGTAAATACGGCAGATTGATCACAAGCGGCAAAGACCTGCTGAAGATTGTGGAGTTCAAAGACGCCACTGCAGAAGAGCGCGCCGTGACATTTTGTAATTCTGGGGTCATTGCAGCGGATGCTGCCGTTCTGTTTGATCTGATAGACGCCGTTGGAAACGACAACGCAGCGGGCGAATACTATTTGACGGACATCATTGCCATTGCACAAAGCAAGGGCCTATCAGCGACCGCGGTCAGGTGCGACGAAGCGGAAACGCTCGGCATCAATTCACGCGCCCAACTGGCCGAAGCAGAGGCCGCCTTTCAAAACCGCGCACGGGCTGATCTTTTGACCTCGGGTGTGACGCTTCAGGCGGCACACACCGTTCATCTTGCCCATGACACAGTGATTGGACGTGATGCCGAAATTGAACCAAACGTTGTCTTTGGCCCCGAGGTCACAGTGGAAAGCGGAGCAAAAATCAGAGCGTTCAGCCATTTGGAAGGATGCCACGTCAGCCGTGGTGCTGTGGTGGGCCCCTATGCAAGGTTGAGACCGGGTGCCGAAATTTCAGAAGACGCCCGTGTCGGCAACTTTGTGGAAATCAAGAATGCCCAGATCGCTGAGGGCGCAAAGATCAATCACCTGTCGTATGTGGGGGATGCCGATATCGGCGCTCGGGCAAATTTGGGGGCCGGGACCATTACCTGCAACTATGATGGCGTGTTCAAACATCGCACGACCGTCGGTGCCGGAGCCTTTATCGGATCCAATACCATGCTGGTTGCACCGATCACTGTGGGAGAACAGGCATTGACCGCCAGTGGATCAGTCATCACCCGCAATGTTCCGGCGGGGGATCTGGCCCTGGCACGGGGCGCACAGGAAAACAAAAAAGGGCTTGGAAAGCGTTTGATGGACAAACTGCGATCACGTAAGGCCGCCAAGCGTCAGTCAAATGACTGACTAAAACGCCGATCCAACCTGTTGCGGTCCAGACCGTGTCATCCGCGGGCCGCCGTGATCTTTGCGTCTGACAGAGTTCAGGTGTCAACAACTCGTTTTGTCGACATGCGCAAATCGAATACATGAAAATTTGATTGCAATTTGACCACGCGATCCGTTTCACCGCGATCCGGTCCGCACGCACGCGTTTCTGGTTGTACAATGTGCGGGTATGTCCCCCTTGCCCTGCACGAGGCCGCGCGCAGTCTTTGGCACCGTCGCTGCGCACAAACATCAGCCAAGACGGACGGGCAAACACCTGTTCTACAGCTTCTTTATCGCATGATGCGTCAACAAGTCCAAATATGCCCAAAGCACACGCTTGCTTGTGACAGGACTGACACCTAAGTTGTCCAGATGACTGCTCCTTTGATTGACCCCTTCCTGCGTCCCATCGACTACCTTCGCGTTTCGGTCACCGACCGATGCGATTTTCGGTGTGTCTATTGCATGTCCGAAAATATGACCTTTCTGCCCAAGAAAGAGCTTTTGACACTGGAGGAGCTGGATCGCATGTGTTCCACCTTTATCGGTCTGGGCGTACAAAAGCTTCGTATTACAGGCGGAGAGCCTCTGGTTCGACGCGATATAATGACCTTTTTTCGGGCTATGTCGCGCCATCTGGATGCAGGTCACTTGCAAGAATTGACGCTGACCACAAACGGCTCGCAGCTGGAACGCTTTGCAGATGATCTGGCGGCCGCAGGTGTGCGACGTATCAACGTGTCTCTGGACACAATGGACGACCGCAAATTCGCGGACATCACACGATGGGGCAGACTGCCACAGGTACTGCGCGGGATCGATGCGGCACGCAAGGCGGGACTAAGGATCAAAATCAACGCAGTGGCACTAAAGGGGTTCAACGAAGACGAACTTTTGCCGATGACAGAGTGGTGCGCACGCGAAGACATGGATCTGACATGGATCGAGGTCATGCCAATGGGGGACATCGGAAACGAAGACCGCTTGGACCAGTACTGGAAGCTCAGCGACCTGCGCGCACGATTGGCTGAACACTACACACTGACAGATCTGGCGGAGCGGACGGGCGGGCCTGCGCGCTATGTCCGGATAGAACAGACTGGCCAAAAAATAGGGTTTATTACGCCTTTGACCCATAATTTTTGTGAAAGCTGCAACAGAGTGCGCCTCACGTGCACGGGTGAGCTTTTTATGTGTCTGGGCCAAGAAGATAATGCAGATCTGCGCGCCGGACTGCGCAACCATCCGCATGATAACGCCCCATTGGAACAAGCCATCCGCGAGGCCATAGCACGCAAGCCCAAAGGGCATGATTTTGACTATTCCCGGCAAACTGTCGATGGGCGCGTGTCACGACACATGAGCCACACCGGCGGGTAACCAGCTGCGTTTGAGGATGACGCCGGCAAGATCACGCACATTTTGGTGGCAAAGATAAGACGGTTCTAAGCGTGCAACCAGTGCGTTGGTTCACAAGAGACCGCCAAAGCAGTCTTATCCAAATTAGTGCGTGACGGCCCAGTCAACTGTTTGAAAAGCATCCTCAGGCGGCAGGTTACAATCGTATCTCCAATACTGATTCATGCGTCGATGCCGCGTAACAGGGTGTGTAACTTCTAAAGACTTAGACCAGTACGACACCGATCCTTTAATCGGTTTCTGCGCCCAAATTTTTTGGCCTTCGGCACGTATGAGCCGCTATGATCTGTGGCTGTCACAGACCATAGCGGTTTGCGAAGGTGCGTTTGCTATGACATCGCGAGCTTCAAACCGTCGCCAAAGGGTCGGCCCGCCGCGCTGCAATCAGGTTGCTGGCATACGCTGTTCAACCAGACCTGCCCACCAACTACATCCCGCAGGAATAGCCTCATCGTTGAAATTATATTCCGGATGATGAACATCCGACGTGTCGCCGTTCCCAACCAGAATATAAGCACCCGGACGCTCCTCAAGCATAAAGGCGAAATCTTCGCCCCCCATGACCATTGGTGCGGTTTCACAGGCTCCCGAGACATCCGTCGCAACTTTGGCTGCAAATTCGGTCGCGTCTTCATGGTTCGCCATCACTGGGTATCCTTTGTAGAAATGCACATCTGCAGAGCCACCCGCAGCGGTGGCAATGCCTGTGCAAATCTCGGTCAAACGCCGTTCCACCAGTGCGCGCATGTCGCGCGACATGGTGCGGGCGGTCCCCTTGATGTGCACTTCTTGTGGGATGACGTTAAAAGCCTTGGACGAACTTTCGATGGAGGTCACCGACACCACAACCTGATCGATCGGATCCGCATTACGGCTGGCAATTGTTTGCAACGCCATAACCACCTGAGCCGATAAAACCACCGGATCGACCGTCACATGAGGCTTGGCCGCATGTCCACCAAAGCCTTTCAGGTGGACCTCCCACTGATCTGCGGCCGCAAAGAATGGCCCAGACCGGATCGCAAAGCTGCCCGCAGGTTTACCCGGCCAATTGTGCATACCATAGACCTCTTGAATGCCAAAACGATCCATCATGCCGTCTTCGCACATTTCACGGCCACCTGCCCCGCCTTCTTCTGCGGGCTGAAATATGACGACAACCGTTCCATCGAAATTTCGGGTCTCGCTTAGGTATTTCGCAGCCCCCAAAAGCATGGCTGTATGACCGTCATGGCCACAGGCATGCATGGACCCCGGCGTTTTTGATGCATATTCAAGGCCTGTTGCCTCGAGAATGGGCAGCGCATCCATATCGGCGCGCAAGCCTATGACTTTGCCTGATCCGGTGCTGCGGCCCTTGATGACGCCCACCACACCTGTGCGACCAATGCCCGTGACCACCTCGTCACACCCAAAAGCCCCCAGCTTGTCCGCAACCAATGCCGAGGTCCGGTGGGTGTCATACAATAACTCTGGGTGTTCATGAATATCACGCCGCCAGGCGGTGATTTCGTCGTGCAGTTCGGCAAAGCGGTTCTTTACGGGCATGGGATCCTCCGGTGTTGATCGAAACAGAGCGTGGCGCAGGTGCTTGCTTGTTTCAAGAGGCAGATGTCATGGTGGGCTGCAAAGGCGACGCTTTGGCTTGTCAGACAGACGGGCCGATTGTCACAGTCGAGCCATCGCTGAAGCGCGAGAGCCGAAACCGCGACAGATCGTGACCGGGATCACTGTCACGCGACAAATCTGCTAGGATACGGCCCATGGCCGGCCCGATACCAAAGCCATGTCCCGACATACCGCAGCCAACGATCAGGCCGGGCAAGGCAGAAACGTGATCCACGACCGGAACGACATCTGGCATGGTGTCGATCATTCCAGCCCAGGCGCTACGCGGGCGAATCGACCCAACCTTGGGAAACATTTTTTCAATCCGTCCTATCGTCCGGCGCAGCTGGGTCATATTGGGGCTAGGGTTCAGCACACGTTGGCTTTCAAACGGGGACACTGAGTCCGGCGACCAGTGACGCGCCGTTGACCAGCTGTCAGGAAACCCCCGCGGTGCTGCTGGTAAAAACCGTGTTCCAAACGGATCAGCCCGCAATTGTGGCAGGTAGGCTTTCAGATTGCGAAAGGCATCCGGACCTATAAACAGTTCATGAAAACCCGGGGCTGCGATGGACAGGCCACCATCCGCGCGGGTTCGAAAGGCAATCTTTTCATCCACGGCCCCCCCCGCGTGGGGTAATTCGACAGGATCGGTCTGAACCACGGACGCGCGCACAGAAAGCTGTGGAATCGACACCCCATGGGCCCGCAGGAAAAGCGATGACCACGCCCCACCGGCCAACACAACCCGTGATGCCGAGATTCGCCCCGATTCCGTGATAACACCCGCAACTTTACCGCCCACCATGTCTAATGCCCGCACGGCGCAGTTTTCGGCGATTGCTGCGCCTTCTCTTACAGCGATTTCTGCCAAAGCCGGGACCGCTATCCACGGCTCGGCACGCATATCGCGGGCGGTATGCATTGCCCCGACATACCCCTGCCCCGCAAATTCCGGAAACCTGCGATCCAGGGCTGATGAGTCAAAAAGCTGTGTTTCCAACGCATGCGATCGGGCGACGCCCATCCAGTCTTCGAAGTGTTCGAACTCTCGGGATGATCGGGTGAGATATGTAACGCCCTGCTCACGAAGACCAATATCCACATTGGTTTCCCGATCCAGCTCGCGCCATAGTCGGTCGGCCTCGATCATAATGGGCAGCTCGTGCGGGTCGCGCCCCTGTCGTCGAATCCATCCCCAGTTACGACTGGATTGTTCGCCTGCGATCCGTCCCTTTTCGCACAACACAACACGAAGTCCGGAACGGGCCGCGTAGAGCGCGGTGGTTACGCCAATGACGCCGCCCCCGACCACCACCAAATCGGCCTGTGCCGGCACTGGCCCGGCAAAGACAACCGGGCTGGTTTCTGAAATTGGAAACGGTGTCACGAAAGCCGGTCAAGCAGCCGGTTCAAAAAGGCCTGACCTTCTTCAAATTGCGCGATGGTAATGTATTCGTTCGGTTGATGCGCCATGGCAATGTTGCCCGGACCACACAGCACCGTTGAAAAGCCAGCTGCCTGAAAATGACTTGCATCCGAGCCATAGCTGACCACATGGGTCGCATTGTCACCAGACAGGCTGCGTACCAAGGCCTCTGCGGCATTGTTGTCGGTCGGCGCAAAGGGAGGCAGGTAGAATATTTCACGCACTTCGATGCTTGCTTCGGGACGGATGGCTTTCATTCCCGCTTCGATCTCGGCCACTTTGGCAGTGAATCGTGCCCGCCAATCATCAGGATTTTCGCCGGGAACAATGCGAAATCCAAAGCCAAATTCGCAATCCTTTGCAGAGATATTATGCGCCGTACCACCTGAAATCTGTCCAACATGCAGATTTGTATAGGGTGGATCAAAAATCGCAGCCATGCCCTGCGGCGTCGCCGTCGCGAGTTCTGCATTCATCTGGTTGGCCCAGTCGATCAGTTTGGCAGCTTCCATGACCGCAGAGACGCCAGTATGCAAAATCGAGCTGTGCACCTCGAAGCCATGCACATGAACCCAGTAGGTCACGCCGCCTTTGTGTCCGGTGACCGTTTCCATCATCGTAGGTTCGCCAACGATCACATCGGATGCACGCGGAAATTTGTCTGCAAGAGAGGCAATCAAAGGCGCAGCGCCAATGCAGCCTACTTCTTCGTCCCAGGTCAAAGCCAACTGAAGGGGGCGCGATACGCCGCGGGTATGGGCCTCGACCATGGCCCAGATGGCCAAGGCGTCAAAGCCTTTCATGTCACAGGTGCCGCGACCGTAAAGCTTTCCATCTTTTTCGACGACGGTGAACGGATCCGTCACCCAAGCCTGCCCATCAACGGGAACCACATCGGTATGTCCGTTCAGAACAACACCTCCGGGTTCCCAAGGACCAGCATGGGCCCATAAACCGGCCTTTTCACCATCCTCTGTCACATGTTTTTCCGCTTGGATGCCATGGCTGGTCAGATAGTCCAGCACCCAATCAATCAACGGGACGTTCGAATTCCGGCTGACTGTGTCAAAGCCGATCAATTTTTCCATCAAGGCCCGTGGGCTCAATACGTCAGGCATCATCAATATCCACTGTCTGTGAGAAGCACTTTGTGCCCTTCGGACACCTCTTTGTAGACACTCGGCTCGGGTTCATATTCGGCCGGATGTATGGGCGACGGAATCGGCTTGAAGTTCAGATCCTTTTCCGATTTGCGTCGCCGTGGATCGGCAATTGGAACAGCCTTCATCAGGGCCTGCGTATAGGGATGCTGTGGGTTTTCAAAAACAGCCCGCCTTGGACCTAATTCCACAATCCGCCCAAGATACATTACGCCCACATGGTGGCTGACCCGTTCGACAACCGCCATATCATGACTGATAAACAGGTAACTGACCCCCAATTCAGCCTGTAATTCCATCATTAGGTTCAGCACCTGCGCCTGCACGGACACATCCAGCGCCGACACGGCCTCGTCTGCGACGATAAGCTTGGGGTTCAACGCAAGCGCACGGGCAATCGCAATTCGCTGTCTCTGGCCCCCGGAGAGTTCGTGGGGATAGCGGCGCATGAAGCTGCGGGGCAATTCCACCCGATCAAAGAGCCCGGCAACCCTGTCCTCTAATTCCTGACCTGACGCCGTGCCATAATTGCGCATCGGCTCGGCCACCTGATCCAACAGGCGCATTTGCGGGTTAAGACTGGCAAATGGATCCTGAAAGATCATCTGCATATCGCGTCGGGCAGTACGCAGGCCTTCTGTATTCAGGGCGAGGATATCAGTGTCACCCAAACGAACAGAGCCTGATTGTGGCTCGACCAAACGTAGCAGGGATCGACCGGCTGACGATTTGCCGCACCCTGATTCGCCCACAAGGCTCAGGGTTTGGCCGCGGTTTATCGTGAATGACACATCTTCGACGGCATGCACATTTGCAACGAGGCGCCGGAAAAATCCCCCTGTCACAGGGAATCGGGTCGTAAGGTTTTTAACGGCCAGCAGCGGTTCATCGGTGCCCTTGATCGGTTCGGGTGTTGCGCCTTCATGGCCCAAAAGGCGCATCGGCTGAGGCAAATCCGTGCCGGTCATCTCACCTAAACGAGGCACCGCTGCAAGCAGGGCACGCGTGTAATTATGCTGCGGATTTTCGAAAATATCTTCGACCGAGCCCGCTTCAACCTTGTTGCCCCGGAACATAACAACCACGCGATCTGCCATTTGGGCGACAACTGCCATGTCATGCGTGATGAACATCACAGCCGTTCCGGTTTCGCGTTTAAGACGATCCATCAATGCCAAAATTTCAGCTTGAATAGTTACATCCAAGGCTGTCGTCGGCTCGTCGGCGATCAGCAATCTCGGCTCGCAGGCAAGCGCCATCGCGATAACAACACGCTGACGCATCCCACCAGATAATTCGTGTGGATATTGCTTTAAACGCCGCTCTGGCTCAGGAATTCGGACCTGCTTCAACAGCTCCAGCGCACGGGATTCAGCCTGTTTTTGACTTAGCCCCTTGTGAACACGTAGCCCTTCGGTCAGCTGGCGTCCAACCGTAAACACCGGATTTAGGGCCGTCATGGGCTCTTGGAAAATCATACCAATTTCATTGCCGCGGATGGTACGCATCAGATCTTGATCGGTATCGCAAAGATCGATTTCAGCACCATCGCGACGCTCAAACAGCAGGCGACCATCGGCAATGGTACCACCGCCATATTCCACAAGCCGCATCAGGGAAAGCGAACTAACAGATTTACCAGAGCCTGATTCCCCGACCACGCAGACGGTTTCACCGGGATTGATGTCAAAGCTGACGTCTTCGACTCCTACCACAGGTCCATCCTTGGTCTGAAATTCCACTCGCAACCCTTCAATCCGGGCGATGGTACTGTCCAGCATTGTGTCATAAACTCCTTAGTTGCGTGCAGTGAATGCTACGAAACAGGCACTGTCAAACCCGAGTTGCCCTGAAAGTCGCAGAACCTATTGCAATTTCTGGCTGGTCTGGTGTGATAAGGGACACAGCCAGGGATAAGTGCGCAAAAGTTACGCAAACGAATCTCTGGACAAACGAAAGGTGCAGATACCCTGCGCCATAACAGGGAGAACCCAATGACGCTCAAATCCCTTCTTTTGGGGGCCGTAGCCGCAACCGCGATGGCGCCCGCCGCAATGGCGGAACGTGGCTCGGACGGTAACGTCAGCATTATTTACTGGCAGGCACCCTCAATCCTTAATCCGTTCCTGTCGGGCGGCACCAAGGATGTTGAAAGCGCTTCGATGATCATCGAACCGCTTGCACGCTACAACCAGGACGGTGCTTTGGTACCTTGGCTGGTCAACGAAGTGCCGACAGTCGCCAATGGCGGCGTGTCCGAGGACCTTCAGTCCATCACGTGGAACATCACGCCGGGCATTCTGTGGTCTGACGGCACCCCCTTCACCTCTGCTGATGTGAAATTCACCTACGAATATTGCACGCACCCCGAAGGCGGTTGTGCGCAGTTGACGAAGTTCGAAGGCGTAAGCTCGGTCGAAACACCAGACGATCTGACCGTTGTGGTGAATTTCGAAGCACCACAGCCAAACCCGTATGGCCCGTTTGTTGGCGGTGAAAGCCCAATTTTGCAGGCCGCACAGTTTGCCGCGTGTTCAGGTGCAGCAGCACCGACCTGTACCGAGCAGAACTTTGGCCCAATCGGCACCGGTCCTTTTGTTGTGACGGATTTCCGTCCCAATGACGTTATCCAGATGGTTGCCAATGACAACTATCGCGATCCTGCCAAGCCGGCTTTCGCCAGCGTCACATTCAAAGGTGGCGGCGACGCTACAGCCGCTGGCCGTGCTGTGATGGAAACAGGTGAATTCGACTACGCTTGGAACCTTCAGCTTGCACCTGACGTCATCCAGCGCATGCAGGCAGGTGGCAAGGGCACACCGGTTGCGGGCTTTGGTCCGTTGGTCGAACGCATCATGCTGAACGCCACCAACCCGGATCCGGCTTTGGGTCCAGACGAACGCTCTGTCGTTGGCCCTCACCCATTCTTGGGCGATCCTGCAGTCTACAAAGCGATGTCGTTGGCCATCGACCGTCCTTTGCTGGTCGAAATTGGCTACGGTCAGGCCGGCAAGGTCACCTGTAACTGGGTTCCAGCACCTGCTGCATTCAACTCTGACACCTTCTCGTGTGACACTCAGGACATCGCCGGTGCGAATGCAATGCTGGATGCCGCGGGTTACATGGACACTGACGGTGACGGCGTTCGTGAAACAGCTGACGGCGTTCCATTGTCCATCCTGTACCAGACATCGACCAACGCCGTGCGTCAGGACTTCCAAGCCCTGATCAAGCAGTGGTGGAGCGAAATCGGTATCGAGACAGAGCTGCGCAACCTGAACGCATCGATCTTCTTCGGTGGTGACCCCGCGTCGCCAGATACCTTCCAGAAGTTCTATGCTGACGTGCAGATGTATGCCAACACGTTCTCGGGCACCGACCCGCAGAGCTATCTGGCCAATGGCCTGTGTGGCAAAGAGCCAAGCCCTGCGTCGCAGTGGCAGGGTGAGAACATCAGCCGTTTCTGTATGCCCGAGTATGACGCGCTGCACACAAAACTGCGTGGAACAGCAGATCTTGACGAGCGGGCCCGTCTTGGTCGCCAGCTGAACGACATGATGGTGGAAAACGGGGGTATGATCCCGCTGGTTCACCGTGGTCGTTTGTCTGCGCATGCCAACTCCTTAGGCGGTGTTGTTCTGAACGTTTGGGACAGCGAGCTGTGGAATGTTTCCGATTGGTATCGGATCGACTAAATAATAAAAATAGGGGCGGCGCACGGTTGAGTTGCGCCGCCCCATCGACTAACCCTCCCCTTCCCAAAGCGATGTTTCGAGGCGCCGCCTGATGCTAACCTATGCCATCCGACGACTGGTTCTTTCAGTCCCGACGCTTTTAATCATCGCACTGGCGATCTTTTTGCTGCTGAAACTGGCACCGGGCGACCCCCTTGCGTCTCAGCCACTGACGATCCCACCCGAGGTGCGAGAAAAAATGCGCGAAGCCATGGGGTTGAACGGCCCCTGGTACGAACAATTCTGGAAATGGTTGGTTCAGATGTTCTGGATCGAGCCACAGGTGCTGATAGACCTGATCTTTGGAACCGAAATCTCTTGGCAATGGAGCCCGCTGCTGGCAGACGTTCCCCAAAGCTGGATTGATGAAAACCTGGCCGCAGGTGTGATCCGCGAGACCGCTGACGGCAGCCTTGAAATTTACGAACGCAAGCAGCGCATTATGAGCTGGGAAACCCGGTCGCC
Organism: Roseivivax sp.; assembly: GCA_038138625.1. Taxonomy (GTDB): domain Bacteria; phylum Pseudomonadota; class Alphaproteobacteria; order Rhodobacterales; family Rhodobacteraceae; genus JAQXDR01. The sequence goes on along the minus strand of JAYQEA010000002.1, from coordinate 17,896 downwards.
CGTCATGGACATCATTGCGCAGCGCATTCCACAGACGCTGTGGGTTGTCGGCATGGCCTATGTCGTAGGGATCCTCATCGCTCTGCCCATTGGAATTTATTCCGCCTACAGGCAGTATTCGATCTTTGACCAGTCCGGCACGTTTATCACGATGATCGGCTTTTCCATTCCACCGTTTTTTACCGGGCCTTTGATGATCGTCATCTTTGCAGTCCAACTGGATTGGCTGCCATCCGTCTATAACACAGTACACGAGGTGGTAGATTGGGACAGTTTCATGGTGCAGTTGCAGCAGATGGTGCTACCGGTCATGGTACTTGCCTTGCAGACCACAGCCCAAATTTCACGCTACATGCGCGCCTCTATGCTCGACAATCTGAACCAGGACTACGTGCGCACTGCCCGAGCCAAGGGATTGAGCGAGGCCGTCGTCGTCGGCATACACGTGCTGCGCAATTCTATGATACCCGTTATCACAGTGATCGCACTGAATGTGCCATCAATTTTTGGAGGCGCGATCATCACCGAGGTGGTGTTCAAGGTGAACGGAATCGGCCAGCTTTTGATCGGGGCGCTGTTCGCCAGTGACATCCCGATGGTCATGACCCTGACATTCATATTTGCCTTCCTGATTGTGATGTTCAACCTGATCGCGGATCTGCTCTATGGCATCCTCGATCCGAGGATTCGCTATGACTGACCCCACCCCTATCCAAGCATTGCAGGACGCCGGTCCATCTGCCCCGTCTCGCAGTCAGGCACAGGATATCTGGTTGCAATTTCGCCAGCACAAAGGGGCGATGGCCGGAGCGTTCGTGCTGATTTCTATCACCCTCGCTGTTTTGGTTGGCCCCTATATCTGGACACTGGACCCGACCAATATCAATATTCGCGCACGTGATATCCGCCCAATCTACACATCACTTTGGGACGAATGGGCCAAGACCTCTTGGGCGCATCCGTTGGGCACTGACAATCTGGGCCGGGATTTGTTGGCCCAACTGCTATCAGGCGGGCGGGCGTCCATGGCTGTAGGCTGGGCTGCAATGGTCCTGACGCTTTTAATTGGAACCACTGTTGGTGTTTTGGCGGGCTATTTCAAACGCCTTGACGGGCCGCTGATGCGCTTGACAGACCTGTTTTTGTCCTTGCCCATCCTGCCGATCGTTCTGGTCGCTGTAACGCTGTTTCGAGGTCAATTTCGCGTCAGTAAAGCAGAGCCATTCGCAGCATTGGGGATCGACTGGCAGATCACAATCGGTCCCGTCGGTGAGATGTTTGTCCTGATCGTGGCCATCATCGGCATCACCAGCTGGATGCCCACTGCCCGTATTGTGCGCGGCGATATCCTTGCGTTGAAAGAGCGCGAGTTCATCCTTGCTGCACGTTCTATCGGGACCTCATCGCGCAAAATCATCACACGACATCTGCTGCCCAATGTTTTGTCCCCGATCATGGTGTCTGCTACCTTGGGCCTTGCTACAGCAATTATCACCGAAAGCGCCCTTAGCTTTTTGGGCGTCGGATTTCCTTCCGACTTTCCCACTTGGGGAAAGATGTTGGCCGATGCCGTATCCCGAATGGAACAGTTTCCCGAGCGCGTTTTGCTGCCGGGATTGGCTATCTCTTTAACCGTTCTGAGCGTGAACTATCTCGGCGACGGACTGCGTGATGCATTAGACCCGCGTCAGAGAGGACGGTGATTTCCCACGGCCCCTAGGACCGTTTGATCATTGATTTGCGGATCCTTCGCGCCATGAACCACACCGCTGCAATCACCGGCGGTGTGATAAGCGCGGTCAAGACGGCCTTTGACAGTCCGAATTGACCCACCAAGGGGGCCAGAAGATATCCGCCAAGTGAAACCGCATAGTAGCTGATGGCCACCACAGAGAGGCTTTCAACCGTTTCCTGTAGACGCAGCTGAAAGTCCGCGCGCCGGTCCATGCTTTCCAAAATCGTCTGATTCTGAGCAGACCGGTTCACCTCAACCCGTGTACGCAGCAGTTCACCAGCGCGCATGGCTCTGGCAGCCAGACCTTCAAGCCGATGTTCATGGGCGGTGACAGTACGCATCGCAGGGTCAAATCTGCGCATCATAAATTCATCAAAGGTCTGCCGACCCTCATACCGTGCCTCGCGCAACACTTCGATACGCTGGCCAACCAAAGCCGCATAGGCGCGCGTCGCTCCGAACCGGAAAGATCCTTTGGCCTGAAGGGATTCAAGCTCTGCAGCGAGCGTCAGCAAATCCTGTAGCTGATTTTCTTCTGCGGCTCCTTCGCGGGTCATCCCCCCGATTAATTCTGTCAAAGCCTGCTCAATCCGACTCAAATCTGCGCCCGTTTCGCGCACATGAGCAAACCCCAGCATCGACATGGTTTTATAGGTTTCAATCTCACACAGACGTTGAACAATACGACCAATCCGGCTGGCACCCACGCTTGGCTTGGCAAAGACCGCAAAGCGCATATGCCCCATGGGATCAATGTGAAAGTCACCGGCAATCAGCGCGTCTCCGTCCAGAACCCGCGCCACAGCAAGGCTTTCAGGCAAAAACCATTCTGACAAAACCTTTGCAACCGGAGCACGGCTGCGGCTGGCATCAGCGTCACGCGACTCGACACGTATCAAAGCAGAGGTAATCCGATGTCCAGGGGCCGTTGCGAGCCAGTCCTCGGGCAGAGCCTCTGTGTCATCAGGATCAAACGGCCGCTCGCTCAAACCTTCGAGAAAGACGGTATACGTCACGAATTCCGTATGACTTTCCCACTTCAGTTTGTGACGTCCAATCTGACCTGTGTAATGCGTAGCGCCCGGCTGCGGATGTGGGGCCCCGTGCCGGTCTAGCAGTGCGATCAGATGGGACCGTTCGGCATCACGGTCACGGTCCGCGCCCGAATGCAGCGGCGCAAGCGCAAGATACACCGCACGACAAGGCGCCTGCAAAGACGGAAAAGGCCGCGCGTGCAGTTCATTGGCGAGCCGGTAACGCAGCGGATGATCGTTGATCTGGGTCATAATAGGAATCTAGGTCGAACGGAACGCTTGTCATCCTGTGGCAGGCTTTGACGCCAATGTCAATTAAGCAATACTTTCAATGCTTTAGGGGGATACAATGGTATACCGCATGAAATTAACACCTTAACCTTCAGCAAAATGTAGCTTTACACGACGGTTCTGCTTTCCCTTTTTCTCTATCTTACCAAGCCGTAGTGGCCCAATTTCAGAGGTCCGCGATACGTGGGTGCCGCCACAAGGCTGCAAATCGACCTGCGTGTCCCCCTGCCCGATCCGTATTAAACGCACATGACCCGCACCACGCGGTGGACGCACCGAAAGCGTTTTTATCAGTTCAGGATTGTCATCTAACTCGTCTGATGTGATCCAATCTTCGGTGACGGGCAAATCCAATTCGACCAAGGTATTCAGATGTTGTTCCACGGCATCCCTGTCAGAGGGCGGCTCTGGCATGGCAAAGTCCAAACGTCCTCGATCTGCGGATAACGCGCCGCCGGTCACTGGCAAAGGAAGAACCACTGATAACAGATGCAACGCTGTGTGCATGCGCATGTGGTTGTATCTGCGGGGCCACTCCAGCCGCTGCAAGACCTCGGTTCCGACCGGGGGTAATGCCTGTGGTTCGGCGGCAATCACAGCGACATTGTTCTCATCGGCCTTGACCGCGGTGGCAATCGACAGGCTTTGATCATCCCATTCCAAGGTGCCGGCATCACCAGGTTGCCCGCCACCGGTTGGGTAGAAAAGGCTTTGATCCAACACAATACCGCCCTCGGCAGTATGCGAAACAACGCGGGCGGGCGCCTCGCGCAAATAGCTGTCTTGACGAAATAACAGTTCGGTCATGATGGATCCTTGATTGCTGGCTTAAGTACTTCGAGACCGGTGCGAAGATGCAGGTCGCGCTGCGGGAATGGAATTTCAATACCTTCATCACGGAAACGCTCGGCAATCGCATAGTTCATGTCATTGCGGACCGTGAGGACATAGTTCACATCGCGCAACACGGCCCGGATGCGGAAATCCATTGAATTATCACCAAAACCAAGGAAATCAACCGCGGGTTCGGGGTTCATCAACACCATGTCATGTTCGCGCGCGATAGACAGCAAAATCCGCCTGACTTCGAGGGGATCAGAGTCGTAGCTTACGCCGACGGGTACCATAACCCGTCCCAAAACGTTGCCTTTGGTGTAATTCGTGACCTTTCCCGAGATCAGATCACCATTCGGCAATATAACATCGGATCGATCAAAGGTTTCAATCCGTGTCGATCTGACGGAAATGTCGCGAACGGTCCCGTGAATACCGCCCACTTCGATCCAGTCCCCCACCGATATCGGGCGCTCCACCAACAAAATGATCCCAGACACAAAATTTGACACGATATTTTGCAAACCAAACCCGATGCCGACCGACAAGGCACCTGCAACAATGGCAAGACTGGATAAATCCACACCCCCGGCCGCAAACGCAAAACCCGCTGCAATCACAAAGCCGATATAGCCCGCACCGGACGACACAGCCGTCTGCGCGCCCGCATCCAAACTGGTACGAGGCAGGACGCGATTTTTCAATACACTCTGAACAAGGCGCGTAACGGCATAGCCAGCTGCAAAGACCAGCGCAAAGGCCATAAGCGTACCTGGTGAAAGGCGCACGCCTCCCAGTGTTGTGCCCTCGAAAAATTGGGTCCACAGCTCGATCAAATCTGTTTCGCGAACACCCCAGACAAGTGCCAGAAGCGGTAAAGACAACAGACTGAGGATCAGTCCGCCGATGATTGGAATAAGACTATTTTCGCCGCTGCGCCCACTGATCATCTGGTAAAGGCCCGTGAACAGGCTTTGCGCAACGATGACACCTGCCCCAACCATCAGCGTTTGCGAGGTCGACCGTATCAGGGCGGATGCACCATTCATGAAGCCTACCGCACCAATAACGACGACCGCTATCCCAACGATCAAACAGCCACGCCCTATAAACTGCAAAATGGATTGCGACAGGATGTCGTCAGAGACCTTAGCCTGTTTCAACAAACTGGCCATGATGATCAAAGCCAGCGAGGCAGCAACCACAACCGGAAACTCCAACACGACCCTCTCGGCCTCGGAATAACGCTCGTAGGCAGCCAGTTGAACCAAGGCTGCATGACCGACAAGGCTGGCCGCCAACACCAGCGCCACGCCCTGCGCGCCTTTTGGCATGAAGACATCACCACGCCCGTCGACCAGCTGTGCAGCCAACCACGTTGCAAGGACAATGATCGTACCCCAGCCCGGCAGAGCTTGCAAAATCAATGCGCCGCGCAATCCATGCAGTCCCATCGCTTCGACAGCAGCCACAACCGCATAGAGAGCGCCCAACGGCAAAGCGATCCGCGCAAGACTATCGAGCAATGACCAAAAGCCGCTCCCCGTTCCTATTTCCGCACGTGCAAAGGTGACGGCCCGTGTCACCCAAGTTTGCGCCCGGAACGCCAGTATCAGTGCCAAGATCAGATACCCTAAAATCACCGGCAGGTTTGCGCGTAACGCGGCGCGGGTGGCTGCGCTGTTCCATCCGTCGGTGATTTCACCCAAGAGGCTGGTCCATGACCGTGTGAGTTTGGACACCGCGGAAGACCACATCTGAAGCTGCAACGGAGAGGGCCCCAAACGCAACACTTCTGCGGTGTGACGACCGCGTAACGTCTGATCAATCTCGGTAATAAGCCCGTCAGCGCGACGATATGCGGCCTCGGCCTGTCGAACAGGCGCCTGAAGCAGTGCCAACTGCGCAGTCAGATCAGCACGTTGCGCAGATAATTCCGGGGGTTCACCTTCAAGCACAGGGCCCAGCGCAATCAACTGCGCCTCAAGGGTGACAATGCGCTCGGCATTCTGCTCTTTTGCGGATGCAAACCCAGACCGCGCTGCGGCAACCCTGCGACGAAGATCTTGCAAAGCACGATCGGACGACTCATCAGACGCAAGCGCGGCCTCTGTCTGAAGGGCAAGCGCCTCCCATGCAGCATCCGAACCGCTGTCTTGGGCAAAGGCCCCGGTCGCAAGCCAGAGTGTCAGCGCACAGGCAACAAGCCACCGGGTCATGCGATTTCTTGGCCGACGTCGGGCAGTCCACCCGGACCGGCCTCAAGCCATGCAGGAACCGGCAGGCCCTTGCTCCGCAAAAATTCAGGATTGAAGAGTTTGGATTGGTACCGTGTGCCATAGTCGCACAGGATCGTGACAATTGTATGCCCCGGTCCCATATGCTGCGCCAATTTGATCGCCCCACCAATATTGATCCCGGTCGATCCCCCCATGCAAAGGCCTTCTTCGGCCAAAAGATCAAAAACGATTGGCAAGGCCTCTTCGTCTGTAACTTGGCACAAGAAATCGGGCTTGTATCCTTCAAGATTGGCCGTAATTCGCCCCTGCCCAATGCCCTCGGATATGGATCCGCCCTGAGGGTTGCCGACACCGGTCGTCATCAAACCATAAACGCCCGATCCCATTGGATCGCTGATCCCGCAGGTAACACCCAAAGGCTGTAGCGCCGCCGCGACACCCGCTGCTGTACCGCCAGAGCCAACCGCACAGATAAACCCATCGACTTTTCCATCTGTCTGGGTCCAGATTTCGGGGCCCGTGGTTTCAATATGTGCCTGCCGGTTGGCCACATTGTCGAATTGATTGGCCCAAATCGCGCCATTCGGTTCGGTTTTCGCAAGCTCTTCGGCCAGCCGGCCGGAATAGCGGACATAGTTGTTGGGGTTCTTGTAGGGCGCTGCTGGAACCAACACCAACTCAGCACCTGCAAGACGCAGCATGTCTTTTTTCTCTTGGCTCTGTGTCTCGGGCATAACGATAACCGTCCGAAACCCCATGGACGCCCCCACAAGTGCCAAGCCGATGCCGGTATTTCCAGCCGTGCCTTCCACAATAGTGCCCCCCGGACGCAGATGCCCGCGCGCGATTGCATCCTTGATAATAAAGAGAGCCGCGCGATCCTTGACCGATTGGCCGGGGTTCATAAACTCTGCTTTGCCAAGGATCGTACACCCTGTGATCTCGCTTGCCTTGCGCAGCTTGATCAAAGGTGTATTTCCAATGGCCTGTTCCAGATCCGCTGCAATGCGCATGGCGCTCTCCTCGTAGTGTGCTGCCACAGGGTTTAGGCTTCTGCGCAGTTGTATTCAAGCACGCCGAAGGGCCGAGTAATGCCGTTCCAGCCAGTAAAGCATCATCACCAGAGGCATGGCGGTAATCTCTCCGCTGTCCGCAAGTTGTAAAGCCTTTGATCGGGGCATGACGTGGCTTCTTATGTCCTCAGATTCTTCTGCCAACCCGCCAAGCTTTATTTGACGGTCAGCAAGATTTGCAATGCCCACAAACGAATGGAAATATTCAGTCGTGTATCCGGGCGAAGGATAACTTTGGTTTATTGGCACGAGCCTGTCGATATTCAGATTGGCCTCTTCGCGGGTTTCACGAAGGGCCGTGACCTCGGGGTTCTCTCCAGCATCGATCAAACCAGCTATGGGTTCCAAAACCCAAGGCCGCGCGTCGCCTCGTACAAGAGGACCAAAACGCAGTTGTTCTACCAGCAACACCTGATCCAAGACAGGATCGTAGGGCAGTACCAATGCCACGTCGAAGCCCATAAAAACTTCGCGATGCAATTGCTGTGACATTGCTCCATCGAATTGACGATGCGCCAAAGCAATCCGGCGAAGTCCAAAAAACCCCATGTACCCACCATCCTTGTGGGACAGCTGAACGTCACCCGGAACCGGGTCATAACGCAATGTTGCTGGTGCGCAATGTTTTGCCAGTTGTCGTGCCCAGCCCCGTGCCAATGCATAGGGTCTGATGTCACAGGATTGCTCTGCCGTCCAATCGGCGCGCAGCCGCATGATGTCAGGCACAGCCGAAACGGTCATATCCGCCCACGTCAGAACCCAAGTTTTCAGGTCCCACGGGGCACCTGGCGGTGTCCCCTCTGGCGGCCAATAGACGTGTGCATCCAATGGGCCGTTGTCTGTATCGACCGTAATCTGACGCAGGGCATAGCCATAGGCACCCTCGTAATAGTCAAATGCCGCCAAAGCCTCGGTATCTGCGTCAACCAAACGGCCCGTCGCCTGCGCGTCTGGATCAACAAAAATTTGTGGATACTCTGCATCGCCCGCATGTCGCACCGTATGTCCTGCCAATGTTGCAGAGCGCGACGGCAGATCTTTTCCCGCAACCGCGCGCAAAAGCGGCGGATGACGCAGCGTTCCATACAAAAAAACAAGTGTCATCGACGGTCCCAACTGAGGTGACGCGCCAGCGCCTGGTCATGCTGGGCGCTGGATCGTAATCTGTGTCACGTCGCAGTTGCCATAGTGAAAGGTTGCAGCACAAGAGGTAAGATAAAAGTTCCACATCAAACGAAAGCGGTCATCAAACCCAAGCGCCCGCGCCTCATCCCACCTGTCATTGAAGACGTCATACCACCGACGCAAAGTCTGGCTGTAGCTTTCGCCAAATTCAATCGATTTCACAACATCCAGTCCTGATTTTGTCACCTGTTGACGGAGCACAGGATCACTGGGCAGCATCCCACCTGGAAAAATATATTTTTGAATAAAATCAACACTTTTTCGATATATTTCCCACCGTTTGTGATCCACAGTTATGATCTGTAACGTCGCATTGGCACCGGGTTTGAGACATTTGCGCACCGTCTCAAAATAGGTACCCCAGTATTTCTCACCAACGGCTTCAAACATCTCTATCGAAGCGATGCCGTCATACTGGCCTTGCTCATCGCGATAATCCTGCAGCTTGAATGTTACCAAGTCCGAAAGACCCGCTTTTTCGATCCGATCGCAGGCAAAGTTGAATTGTTCCTGACTTATCGTCAGGCAAGTCACCTTTATCCCGCGCTGACCGGCGGCATATTCTGCAAAGCCACCCCAGCCACAGCCGATTTCAAGCAGGTGGTCGCCCGGCTTTGCCCCCATCTGGTCTATGATAGAGGCGTATTTTGCTGTTTGGGCATTCTCGAGGCTTTCCTGACCTGTTTCAAAAAGGGCCGATGAATACGTCATCGTATCATCCAGCCAAAGGCTATAGAAATCATTGCCCAAATCGTAATGATAACTGATGTTTTTTCGGGCTTGTGTCTTGGAATTAGACTGCAACCAGAACCGCATCATCTCGTACCAGCGGACAAGTTTCATGCCGGGATAGCCGTCAAACAATTCATCATTGTCATCATGGATCAAATCCATAAAGGACTGAAGATCAGGCGTTGTCCACCACCCATCCAGATATGCTTCGGAAAAGCCCAAGTCGCCTTCGCGGATCAGACGTGCAAAGGTATCTGGGTTATGCACGTTGACCTCAGCCACAGGCCCCGCCTCGCGTCCTTCGGCGCGAAAGACCCGGCCATCCGGCAAACGCAGATCCAAACGGCCACGCTTGAGCGCTTGGGCAAGTTGAAAGACACGTTCAAAATAACGCGGTAAGTTGGGCTGGTCCTGTGTCGATGTCAGGATCATGGCGGGCTCTCCCAAGGTCTTGGATTCTTGATTTTCCAGCAAAGGTTAATCGGTGCTTAAAGCCGTGCCAAGAGTTTCATCGCGTTTCCCTGCTACGGGGCGGTTGGCATAGGCCTCTAATGCCCGCGCGCGGCCTTCAGCCAGTTCAATCAAAGGAGACGGGTAAGGCATGTTTTGTGACAGCCCCCAACTGCGCGGCACTGCATCAAAAAAGCTCAGCCCATCAGCGTGGGGCGTCAGCGAGCCTTCGGCGATCCATCGCGCTGGATAGGCATGGCCCGGATCAAATTTATCCAGCTGACTTGTTGGGTTGAAGATCCGAAAATAGGGGGCCGCGTCAGGTCCGCATCCCGCAGTCCATTGCCAGCCCATCGCATTGGACGCCGGATCCCAATCGGTCAGACAATTGGCGAACCAATCCCGCCCAAAGCGCCAGTGCAACAGCAAATGCTTGGTCAGGAAACTGCCAACAATCATCCGCCCACGATTGTGCATCGTACCGGTCACATACATTTCCCGCAGAGCCGCGTCGACAAATGGATACCCTGTCCGCCCCTGTTGCCAGCGTAACAGCGCGGGATCATCTGCATCTTCTGACCAACTGAACCCGTCCCATTCGGGTCTCCAGTTACGGGTCAGGATTTCTGGAGTATGCCACATCAGATGATAGGCAAAATCACGCCAGACCAATTCCTTGCAAAAATGCTCTGCCCCGGCCACACCGGTGGACATTCCCGCCTGCCCCGCGGCCCATGCACGCGCGGGACTGATTTCGCCATAGGTCAGATTTTCCGACAAACGCGACGTTGCGGGCTTGGCTGGTGCATTCCGTTCTGTTTTGTATCCATGCATCGCCTCTTGGACAAAACGATCCAGCCGGTCCAAGGCGGCGGCCTCTCCAACACAGGCGTGACGGGCGAGTACAACGGCCCCACGATCCAAAGCCTGCCCCATGCGCCAGTCATCCAGAGTGTCCGACGCTGGCCACTGCGCGGGCGCGGTCAGAGCGGGGATTGGCAGCAGTGGCTCGGGTGATCTTTGTGCAACGGCCCGCCAGAAAGGGGTATAAACGCGGTAGAACCCACCGGTCTTTGTTTCAACCGACCACGGCTCAAAAAGCAGATGACCGGCAAAGCTTTTCCCAATCAGACCGGCGCCATGCAGCATGGATTTCACGGCCGTGTCCCGCGTCACGGAGGCCGGGTCATAAGCCCTTTGCCAGACAACACCACATGCGCCTGTTTCAGCCAACAGGGCCCGAAGCACATCGACCGCCCGACCGCGACGCAAAATCAGGCGGCTGCCATGATCGCCAAGGGTCCGCGCATACTGCGCAAGTCCTGCGCCAAATCGCCATTGTGCCGCCGCGCCGATGTCCTCGGTCAGCTCATCATGAATAAAAACGGGGATTACAGGGCCACGAGATGCCGCAAAGCTCAAGGCAGCATGATCGGCCAAACGCAGATCGCGGCGGATCCAAACGATCAGGGGCGCAGATGTCATGGAAGTCTCCGAAATGTGTTCCGCCGCAATAAGCTAGAGCGTCCTTGGCGAAGGCAAGCGCTCGTTGTCCAAAGCCAGAGCGGAACCAGAGACAAAAAACCGATCTTGATTTTGTACTGGTACTGCGGCGCCTGTCATTGGCACGCACCGGCATCCACCCGCATGCGGCTCAGGTCACAGGACAGCGTCCAGAGCTGCCATCAACTGTGTTATCTCAGCTTCAGAGGTATAATGGACAAAACTAAGTCGCAAAACGCCATGTTCAGGTTTTACACCTAGAGCGGAAAGCGGTCGGCCTGCATAGAAATCGCCCCCACCGGCCATGATGCCGTGCGGGACAAGTGCCGCGGCCACGGGTTTGGCAGGGCGGCGCAGATCCAACGCCACCGTTGGCGCACGACACGCCGCATCCTTTGGTCCCAAAACACGCAGGTCATTGCGTCCGTTCAATTTGTCCAGCAACGGTTGCAGCAAAGCGGTCTCAGCAGTCCGCATCGCCCGTGCCACGCCTTGAATGTCGGTTCCATGATGCGCGGCGAGATCATCAAAATAATCCACCATGCCAGCGCAGGCAGCCACCTGAGCATGATCTGGTCCTGCGGGCGTGAACCGTTTTTCCAAATAAGCACCATTAAAGTGATGCCCCTGATTTGGCAGGGCGTCTCCCAAATCTTTGCGGATGACCATGATCCCCTGATGCGGCCCATAGGTTTTATAGGCCGAAAACAGGTATATATCTGGCCCCAGAGCACCCACATTCGGCAACCCATGCGGCGCATAACTGACGCCATCTACGCATACAAAAGCACCCGCCATGTGCGCCGCAGCCGTGATTTCAACGACAGGATTGATTTCTCCGACCACGTTTGAGCAATGCGGAAAGCACACCAGCCGCACCTTTTCATCCAGCAAACCCGTCAGATCATCTGGATCCAGACAGCCTGATTCAGGATCTACCTGCCATTCGCGGATCTCCACGCCATCTTCGGCCAAGCGCCTCCATGGACCACTATTGGCTTCGTGATCTTGGTTGGTCACGACAATGGCCTCTCCGGGCTTGAGGAATTTACGAAAGGCCTGTGCTAAAACATATGTGTTTTGGGTCGTCGACGGCCCGAAACTGACTTCGTTTTCCGCCACCCCCATCAAGCGCGCAAGCCCGGCGCGTGCCTCGTCCATTTCCTCCCCGCCCAGACGAGATGCCTCATAAGGCGCATAAGGCTGGACCTTGCGTTGTGTGTAAAACCGGGTCAGGCGATCGATGACTTGCTTGCAGGTGTACGACCCGCCAGCATTTTCGAAAAACGCCTGCCCCTTAAGCGTATCTTGACGAAAGGCAGGGAATTGGGCTCGGACGAAATCGATATCTAACATTACGGCCTCTGGGCAATTGTAATTTATGCTGATCGCGCTTGGTGTAGCGGGTCAAGCCTGCGAAGACGCATCACCACAGGCAGTTGGTAACAGAACAGGAGCGCACAAAACAGATAAGGCTGAACTCTTTGCGGGGCATATCGCGTTACGATACGACGGGCAAACACCAGCAGCGTGGCCCCATTCTGGGATGGCGGCATCTAGGCGTTTACATCTACCACCACGCGCCCCCTGACCTGCCCCTTCAGGATGGCCGACCCAAGGTCCGGAAGATCACCCAGCGTTGCGGGATGAATCATTGCATGCAGTTTTTCCATGGGCAGATCTTTTGCGATCCGGTTCCAGGCCCGCACGCGATTTTCATAGGGTTGCATCACGCTGTCTATCCCCAAGAGGTTCACGCCACGCAGCAAAAAGGGAATGACGGTGGCAGGCAGGGCCGCTCCACCGGCCAGACCAACGGCTGCAACGCTAGCCCCGTAATTCATTTGTCCCAAAACGCGCGCCAGCATCGCACCACCGACCGCATCGACACAACCGGCCCAGGTTTCGCGTTCCAGCGGCCGCTTGGTGGTTTCATTGATCTCATCACGCGGAACGATCCGGGTAGCGCCCAGACCTTTGAGGTAATCTTCCTGCTCGGGTCGACCTGTGACAGCTGCCACATCATAACCCAAAGCTGACAATATCGCCGTGGCAACCGACCCCACGCCACCAGCCGCACCCGTTACCAAAACCTCGCCCTGATCTGGGGAAAGACCATGATCCTCAAGAGCTTGCACTGCAAGCATAGCTGTAAACCCTGCGGTCCCGACAGCCATTGCATCGCGCGGCGTCAACCCCTCGGGCAAGGGAACAAGCCAGTCTGCGTTCACACGCGCTTTCTGGGAGTAGCCACCCCAATGTGCCTCGCCCACGCGCCAACCCGTCAAAACGACCTTGTCACCGGGCTTGTAGCGATCATCCGATGATGCCTCGACAGTGCCGGCAAAATCTATACCCGGAACATGGGGGTAATTGCGGACCAAACCGCCGCCCGGTCCAACACACAGACCGTCTTTATAATTCACCGTAGAATAGTCCACAGCCACCAAAACATCGCCGTTAGGAAGGTCATCTAACCCGATCTGACTGACCGCTGCAGAGGTCTTGCCCTCGTCCGTTTTGGTCACCACCAATGCATTAAATGTGCTCATGTTTGCTTCCTCGGGTTGCGTTCAATGTAAAGCCTCAGACCGCAGCTTCGCCGTGAATTTGCATCCGGAGACTATCTCCCAACGCCAGCCAACCACAGACCACTGCATCATCGCAAGACGCACGGTATGAGAAACAGAACACAGATGTAAACCACATAAGGATCGAGTTGGCCAACACGGTCAAACAGGTCTGTGCGAAAGGCCATCCCTAGAGATTTTCGAGCAGCTCTCTTGGACAAACAAAGCACAGAAATTGGCTTGATCTGGCGGTCGTTCGAACGAGTCTTCTCGCGTCTGTTTATCGTTGGATACAAAACACCAGCGTATCCAATATGGTGTTTCCACATCAGATGAAACGCGGTAAGCGCGCAATCATCGCACCGATCAAGCGACCGTTTCATAAAAACGCAGTGCCGGTTGTTAAAATTGGAACTTTTGCCTTTACGGACAGGTTTTCGGCGCTAAGTGGATCGCATGGAGGCGTACAAAATGATGATTGACGCAGTTAACTACGGCTTGGCACTAATAACAGTTGGTTTTGGGCTGTGTGGCTTGGTTATGCCAAGATTCACAGTGAATGCACTCGATCTTCAAACAACAGACAGCACTATGGGACTAAGTGAGATGCGGGCCTCTGCGGGCGGCTTGTTTGTGGCACTGGGTCTGTTTTGCATCGTGTCAGGCCAACCATGGGCCTTTGCGGCATTGGGAATTGCGTATGCAGGTGCGGCAATTGGTCGGATGACGTCAATCATTCTAGACAACCCTCCAATGCCGAAAGCATTGGTTTGGTTTTTGTTTGAATCGCTGCCGGCGGCGTGGCTCATTTTGTTGAACTACTAAACCCGTCCTGCGGAAAACGCCTGATGTCGTTTGTCCAGTCTGCGTGTACTCAGGCTATTTTCGGAGTTGTAGTGGTTGGACACTGGTCCACGAATTGATCGTAGACTGTGTTATCAAGCCCGTCATCGTATAGGCATTCGTCCCGATCGTCTGCCTTAGTCGTTTTAATCGCCTCAAGTAAGGACGTCACTTTATCCGATCACCAGTATTCACAGCATTTCACAGCGCTGTGAGGATGTCATCCGACAGGCGTAAGGCCCTCGTACCAACTCTACATGCATCTTGGCATGGCACCTCAGAGATGGAAAACTTCAATATGACAACATTCAAAAACTTCGTTGCGGCCGCTGCTGCCACATTGACGATGGCAACAGCAGCAAACGCCGCAAGCATTGTGGAAATCGCTGCAAGCGATGATCGCTTTTCGACGCTGGTGGCAGCCGTTTCAGCTGCTGATCTCGTTGAAACTCTGCAAGGTCCAGGACCGTTCACAGTCTTTGCCCCGCTCAATGACGCGTTCGCTGCACTTCCCGAAGGGACCGTAGAAACATTGTTGCAACCTGAAAACAAAGATCAGTTAACCAGCGTTCTGCTTTACCACGTGGACGACCGCAACCTGACAGCTGAAATGATTCCAGCAGGATCAAACTATTTCAAACCAATTCTGCAGACAGAGCGGATGTGTATCACCAAGGACGGCTCAGGCGTGTCAATCGCCGACGGCACCGGATCAACGGCCAATGTTGTGATCGCCAATATCACCGCAGACAATGGCGTCATCCACGTTATAGACAAAGTTCTCCTGCCCGGCACGCGCCCAGCCTGCCACTAAGAACATCCGTTCAAGAAAACCGTTTATCTCAAAACAACAAAGGCCTGCCAATTTTGCGGGTCTTTGTTACAGCCGCAATTTCAGAAGTCGGCGGAGAAGCGTCAAAGTCATAACGAGGTGCAGAAAAACCGCAGGACAGTGTCTTCGGAATGCAAGGTCGACAACGCAAGACCTTTCATCCGATCCACAAAAAAATTCCTATGATCCATCAAACAAAGCGAAGCACGGCGTGTTATAATAAACTCTCATCACACTTTTCGCTCAAGCCCAAATAACCCCCATCGCTGAGTGCGCCGCAACGATCGGCCTATGTCGCCGCACATAATGCCCAGCTCCACCAAGCAAAACCATGGGCAGCTCAACCCCATTGGGGTGTGCTGCGAACCTGCCGACCGACCGCACAACAGAGCAATCCCCACACCTGCTTAACCAAAGGGATTGGTTCCCAGATCGTCTTGGAAATCGTCTTGGTGCCAGATAATGTTTCTCGGTTCCTGACCTCGGCTTCTTGTTGGCGATGGATCCAGCGCCACAGGATTTCGTCCAGATATCTTCGAAGATGTTGCCGACCCAAGCGGTGATAGGCACCGGTCAATGTGCGCTCCACTTGGGAGTTCACAGCCTACACTG
>JAYQEA010000002.1:0-1952 GCA_038138625.1 Roseivivax sp. | reverse complement strand
GGGATGTTTGACCAGCAGGACATTGATTTTGTTTATTTTGCAGTTTGGGTAACCTTCGAAGATCCAGCCTTTTTCAGCGTGTTGTAGATGATCGACAGCAATTTGTGCGCGGTGGCGATGATGTCTTTCCCGGCACCGCGGCGTTCCTTTATGTGCTGATAAAAGGCGTTCAGATAGCCCGAGTAATGTTTGGCTACCAAAGTGAATTGCACCAAGGTCGTTCGCATCAGCTTATTGCCGCGCTTGGTGATCCGGCCTCGATTGTCGGTATCGTTGGATTGGCTGACCTTGGGCACGATGCCCATATAGGTCGCCAATTTTTCAGCGCTTTCATAGTCATCGATGTTGCCGGTCCCTTAGATCAGAATGGCGGCAAACCGGGCGGCGATCCCCTAGATCGAGCTTATGCTTTCATGACCGGGAAGCTCCGCGCCCGCGGCCTCGATCGTCTTATCCAGGTCTGACTGAATTTCCGTCAGGCCGAGCGCCTGATCACACAAAGCGGATATCTCAACCTGTTCAAGCGCCGTGAACTGGCTCAGATCCAACTCGCACAGGCACGTCTTACTGGCCAATCCTCCTTTCTTCCGCTTGCATCCGCGCCTCACAAACGTGGCGTGGACCTTGTTGAGCAGCATGGTGCGCAGCTCGACAAAGACATCACGGATCACAAGCAGCGAACTGAACTCCGACTTAGCTGTCGATTTCAGTCGAGTTTCGGGCAACATGTCCTTGGACAGAAAAAAGGCCAAAACCCGCGCATCCTTGCGTTCTGTCTTGTTGACCGATTTGCGGATTACCTAGAACTGACGCGGGTTCACGACATCAATATGCCCGACACAAGCGCGAATTTCGTCGTAAAACCACGCAGTGTTGCCCGTCGATTCAACCGCAATTTCATCAACGGCATCGGGGCTGAGGCAAAACGCCTCCAAGGCGCTGGCCGATCGTTTGAAAGTTCCAAAGCGTTCTGATCCATCGTCTTGCAGAAGGTTAATCGTGAAGGAATTTGGATGAAGATCGACACCCATAAAGGCCATGGCTATACACTTCCTGCTCAGGGAGGCGGACCCCAAAATGGGGCGTAAACGGCCAAACCAAACTCCTATTCAAGGTCACCACGCGCACTTGGCTCTTACACGGGCTGCTGGGAAACAGGCAAGGGCTAAGCTCCTCGACAGGGTCGCTATGCCCTAAAACACAATCCAGCCTGAGACCAATCCGCCTCCCCAAATCCGATAGCAAATCCAGGGCGTTTGGTCGCTCATAAACCACTCATACTCCCTCCTCGGCTTCTTGTGATGTGATGTCGCCTGTTTTCAAATGTTGACGTTTGGGTTTGTACCAGTTTACCCATTTCAGCCTTTCCCATGCGACGTGCCCGACAGATATCCACTGCCCCATGACATCAATACCCTGGGCCTTGAACAGGCCGCTTGTGCTCTCCGCGCGCGCGTTATCACAGCTGTCGCCGACGCGTGTGACCGAGAGATCGATGCCCGTCCCGGCCGGCCGTTTGGTGTAATTGATCGATGGATACCGGCTGCGCCGGTCACTGTGGTGATCACTTTATCCGCCCGTGACGGTGCGCGCTGGCAGATGGTATGGTTCAGCGCATCCAAGACGGCGCCAGTGGTCATAGATGTAGACATGCTCCAGCCCAAGATCTTGCGCGCACCATAGCGGCCTCGGCTACCATCATAAAAAGCCTCCCTGATGGTGGCCATGTCCGGTTGATCCTGCTTGGCCCCGTCCAATTCCAGGTCTGGATCACGCTCCATGGCCTTGAAGGCATAATACGTCGATGTTGCAAGCCATAGAACCCGGCAGATCGGCCCGATACCATGGACAGAACTGTGATCGTCGACGAACGCGATTATTTGCAGACGGGACGGTTGAGTATCCGTCCTGGTCAAGGGCGTTTGGGCTGCCCCTCGTGGTTTTCGCGGAGC
>JAYQEA010000001.1:33984-100135 GCA_038138625.1 Roseivivax sp. | reverse complement strand
GCTCATTTTCGCCGGAAAAATTTTACGTTGGAACATCATCAGTTTGCCAGAGGATAAACACAGCATCCGTCTGCGGTTTTGACTTTTTCACATTCCGGATCAATAGCTGGCCGTGGTTCCTAATGGATTATACTTCGCAGGTGTTGGTTCGAGAGGATAAATCGCTTTAATCCTGTTATGTGCAACGGCCATAGCCGTCTCGATATCTTTAAGCCCCAATCTGGTCTTCTAAACAAAGTCTCAGATTGGGCAAAATCAAGCTGCTCGGCACCGTCTTTGGTGGTTGGCCATTGAAAGGCGTTATGCTCTAACCACTTGTATCCTATGACACACCCTGATCCGTCCCATTAGATCAGCTTTCGCCGGTCCGTCCGCTTGTCACGGAATCCTGACACTGTTTTGCCAATTGGGTTATGCCACAGATGATTCTGAACCAAAACGACCAAAACATCGTGACATTCAAGCGCCGTGATCCCACTGGTTGAGATTGGTCTAATTGCAGTTTCATATCGCGGCGGTTGTTAATGTCTGCAATCTTTCGTTTCATTGGCAGGGGGACTTTCCAGCCGGAAGCTGGATGTGTTCTATGGGAGATGTAAAACCCATTTTGCCCATGAAGATTGCCAAGTCCGCGGCGCGTCTGGTCGGTTAGAAATGTCGCCGGATAAGCGTCCCCTTGATCGTCTCAAAAACCACCTCCGCTCCGGCAATCTCAAACCACGCGATTTGGCCCATTACCATTCCCCGCTATCCGAACGGACGTTAGGGCTCGGAATACGTCTCGTCTTCCGCTTTTGTTCACGCGGCCCGCACATAGTTGGGATCTTGTGCCGCAGTCTGGGGCGTTGCAGGGAACAGGCGGCACGATGCTATTTCAACGACGGTACCATCGCCTCCACTTCAATCTTGTAGGACTTACCAAAAATTGAACGACCGGTGCTTTGGAAGGTATTTTGTTTCAGAAACTGAAGGGAGCCTAGCCCTGTGTGATGAGCCTCAAAAGTTTACAAGGCAGCACAACCTAATTGGCTATTATCCGAGAATGTCTCATCGACTTATCATACTGTTATTGGTTTCACATGTGACGTGACCAGCTGTTTTCTACGGATGCAAACGGCTTGCAAAACCGTGACGGGTCGCGCGTGTTTTTTCTATGTGACAAAAGACCGGATGATCAGAGCCCCGTTTAATAGTAGGGCCGCCTATGCGTTATTGGTCGCGACATTGCGACCAGGTATATACAGGCGACAACAAAGCCCGACGCATCGACCCCAGTGGCCAACGCCAAGGGATCTGCTGCATCAGCTTGGGCCACTGAGCTTTGGGCAGTCGTCCCTGCACGAGGTCGGCAAGAATTAGTCCGCTATGGCTGGCCATAGCCACTCCATTCCCGTGATATCCTAATCCGACAAAGACGCCGGGCATCTGCGGTATAGGTCCGACATATGGCGCAAGCCGCGCCGTCAAACAAACAAGCCCCGACCAAACATGTGTTGCTTCGGCACTTGCAAAACCGGGAAACATTTTTTCGAAATTACGTCTAAGCTGGTGTCTCAGGGCTGTTTCCACATGAGGTACAGCCCGAAGGCCACCACGCATTCCAAATAGGAATCGTCCGTCTGGCATCAAACGAAAGTAGTGCAGCAGTTGACGCGTATCAAAGGCCATCTGCGCCGAAGTCCACCCTTGATCTGCCAATTCAGATGCGGTCAGGGGTCGGGTCACCATCACTGATGATTGAACTGGCAAATATCGGGCGCGCAGCCATTCAGGAACATCCTCGCTACTATAGCCATTGGTGGCGATCACCACACGATTTGCGAGCACGGATCCGGCTTGGCAATGTACACGCCAAGCCGATCCAGCGGGCTTAACGCCCAAAACAGGGCTGTAACCATGCACACGAACCCCTGCCTCAAGAGCCGCCCGCAACAGGCCTGCGTGATATTTTCCCGGGTTGAGCGCGAAGCCCACAGGCAGGGTCATCGCACCATGAAACGGTCCGCCCAACCCCTCGGCGCGCAGGCCATCAGCAGGGACATAGCTTGGGGTAAATCCATAGGTTGAAACAATTTCTTCCGTTTCTGCCCGCATTTTGCTCCAGGCCGATGGCGTATGTGCAATCAGCGTTTCACCCGCAGAGTGTCGATCCACGATGATGTCGTGCCGATCCAATAACATCTCGACCGATTGTACGGCCGCGATCTCGGTTTGTCGCCAATCGCGCAGGCCAGAATTCCCCACCATGCGGCGAATCTGTTTGCTAGACGCCTTGGCCCCACCCAAACAGCAAAACCCGCCATTACGCGTCGATGCACCAAAACCAGGACGTTCGGCATCCAAAACAATCACGTCCAATCCCGCTCGGGCCAACTCCAAGGCTGTTACCAGACCCGTATAACCGCTGCCCACCACAGCCACATCCGCCCGGACATCATCAGTGAGCGCAACAACAGGTGAGTGGGGTACATCCGCCCACCACCAGCAATGAGGTGGTGGCACATAGGCCAGATCCTCATAAATCCGCTTCATGACCGATCGACTGCCAATTCCTCACGGGCGCGCGCCACTGCCGCACGTTTTGTCGCCAGAGAGGCCACAATCACCCCTACTGTGACCACGACAATCATCAGGGTCGATAAAGCATTGATTTCCGGACTGACGCCAAGCCGCACGGCCGAAAAGATCTTGATTGGCAGCGTTGTTGCAGATGGGCCGGTGGTAAAGCTGGCAATAACCAGATCATCCAACGACAAAGTAAATGCCAATAACCACCCTGCAATGACGGCAGGAGCGATAATTGGTAAGGTGACAAGGAAAAATGCAGTCAAGGGAGACGCGCCCAGATCAAGCGCCGCCTCTTCGAGGGACGTATCAAAACTGGCCAAGCGTGAACTGACCACAACCGACACATAACACATTGAAAAAGTGGTATGTGCCAAGACAATGGTCATAACCCCACGATCAATGTCCAAACCGATGAACAGCAAAAGCAGCGACAGCCCTGTGATGACCTCGGGCATGACAAGCGGGGCATATATCATCCCTGAAAACAGCGTTCGGCCCGCAAATCGGCCCGCCCGAACCAGCACATAAGCTGCCAAAGTTCCCAGAACCGTCGCAAGCGTGGACGACATTGCAGCAACACGAATTGTTACCCATGCTGCATCCAAGAATTCTTCGTTTTTCAGCAGTTCTCCGTACCATTTGGTTGAAAAACCAGCCCAGACTGTGACCAGTTTGGATTCGTTAAAGCTGTAGATGACCAAAATAACCATCGGCAGATACAAAAAAGCAAAGCCAAGTGTCAGCGATATGGTGTTGAACCAGCTAAGTCTCATCGCTCGGCCTCGCGGGCGCGGTCCTCGTTACGCTGGAACAGCACGATTGGGATCACAAGGATCAGCAGCAACACAATGGCAACAGCACTTGCCACAGGCCAGTCGCGGTTTGAGAAAAATTCTTCCCAAAGCACCTTACCGATCATCAAGGTGCCAGAGCCCCCCAAAAGAGAGGGGATCACGAATTCGCCGATCACGGGAATAAAAACAAGAAAGCACCCTGCCACAACACCCGGCCGGGACAAGGGCCAGGTGATCAACCAAAACGCCCCTGTGCGAGAGGATCCCAGGTCTTCAGCAGCCTCTAACAAGGAACCATCCAGCCTTTCCAGCGCGGCATATATTGGCAGCACCATAAAAGGCAGATACGTATACACGATACCGATATAGACGGCAGTATTGGTGTTCAAAATCTTGAGTGGTATGTCGATAATGCCTACCGACATCAGGAACTGGTTCAGATACCCTTCGGTCGACAGAATCCCAATCCAAGCGTAAACGCGGATCAGGAAACTGGTCCAAAACGGCAGGATTACCAGCATAACCAGCGTTGGCTGCCATTCGCGAGGTGCCCGGGCCATACCATAAGCCAACGGATAGCCCACCAATAAGGTCAGCGCTGTTGATATAGCTGCAATACGCAGAGACGATAGATATGCTTTCCAGTATAGATCGTCCTCCGTAAGCCAGACATAATTTTCAAAATCCAGCCCCGACAGGAAATTCGCAATCCCCTCCCAACCTTTGGAGACATCAATCTGAGGAAGATATGGCGGACGCGCCAAAGCCAGATCGCTCAATGAAATCTTGAGCACAATTCCAAAAGGGACAAGAAACAAAAGCAAGAGCCATAAATACGGAACCGCTATAAGCAAACGACGATACATGGCTTAACGCTCCAGCAAAATCCCAGCAGTATCAGACCACGACAGCCAGACGTGATCTTCCCAACTGAAAGAGCGTCTGGAAATTCGCCGGGTGTTGGCCATCTGCGCCTTAAGCATCGTTCCATCCCTTAACCGCACATGGAATGTCGAGATATTTCCCAAATATGCAATATCGACGATTTCTCCATAGACTGCATTAGCAACACCATCAGGCTTGCGGCGGCTGACCTGAATTTTTTCTGGACGGATAGCAAGGCTGAGCCGGCGACCCGCGCCAAATTCGCCCTGTGCCCACAAGGGTGTCCGCCCGTCTCCCCACTCCAGACGCACACGTGAGTCTTCATCATCAGGGCTGACGACACCTTGGATAATGTTCACATCCCCAATAAAGTCGGCGACATAAACAGAATTGGGGGCCTCATACAGCCTATCAGGTGGATCCACTTGGATCAGTTTGCCCTCGTCCATCACGGCGACCCGACTGGCCACAGTCATGGCTTCTTCTTGGTCATGGGTCACAATAACAAAGGTTGTTCCGGTTTTTTCCTGAATATCCATCAGTTCAAACTGCGTGTCCTGACGCAATTTTTTATCCAATGCCCCAAGGGGTTCATCCAGCAAAAGCAATTTTGGAGCCTTGGCAAGTGACCTCGCCAAAGCAACCCGCTGTTTTTGCCCGCCCGAGATCTGATGCGGTTTGCGGCGCGCAAACTTCTCAAGCCGAGTAAGCCGCAGCATTTCATCCACTCGAGTTGCAATCAAATCACGTGCCATTCCCTCGCGACGCAACCCAAAAGCAATGTTGTCCCAAACTGATAGATGCGGAAACAAGGCATAGCTTTGAAACATCATATTTACAGCGCGTTTGTTCGGCGGCACAGGCGCGATGTCCTGACCGTCTAAAAGGATGCGGCCCGCGGTAGGGGTCTCAAAACCGGCCAGCATCCGCATCATGGTCGTTTTACCGCAGCCCGATGGTCCCAACAGCGCAAAAAACTCCCGTTCAAAAATATCCAGTGACAAGGCGTCAATGGCGGTGAAATCACCAAATTTCTTGCACACCTTTTCGAACCGGATCAGAGGCTCCGCTTCGGGCACCTCCCATGGGGCAAAAACAGGTTGGGACACGCTGAACGCTCCTTTGGTCGGTATTTGATGAATGTCACCAACAAGAGCGCCCGGGTCAACCGACGCCATTGTTATTGATGATTATCATATTGGCTAAAACAACGGATCGCAGCAGATTGCGTTTCTAATTGCTGTCTGCGCGCATTTGAAAACAGACGCGCGCAGACAATTACAGACTGTTACGTACCGGATTTGACCTTGGTCCAAAGCCTTGTCACAACACGTTGCACCCGCGCAGGATATGGCGTTGTCGTATAGAGATTTTCCAGCGTTGCTGCGTCAGGGTAAATCGCCGTATCACCAATGACATCTTCCTCAAGCAAAGGCTGGGACGCCAAATTACCGTTGGCATAATAGACGTAATTGGACGCGTCAGCCATGTTCTGAGCATCCATGATGAAGTTCAGGAACAAATGCGCCCCATCGGGGTTTGGGGCGTCCACGGGGATCGCCATCTGATCGAACCACATCAATGAACCTTGGGCAAAAGCATTATACGCGATATCAACGCCGTTTTCCGCTTCGGCCGCACGATCACGCGCCTGTAATACGTCACCGGACCAGCCTACAGCCACACAGATTTCACCGTTAGCCAATGCATTGATATACTCGGACGAATGGAATTTACTGATGTAGGGACGCGCAGCAGTCAAGATCGGCTCTGCCTTGGCGATCACATCAGGGTCATGGCTGTCAGGGTCTTCGCCCAGATACTTCAGTACCATCGGAATGATCTCGGATGGCGCATCCAGCACATGAATTCCGCACTCTGCGAGCTTGGAGGCGTGTTCTGGGTTCAGGATCAGGTCCATCGAAGACAATGGCGCGTCTGCTCCCAGAATTTCGGTTACTTTGCCGACATTTACACCGATGCCCGTAGTACCCCACATGTAATTAATAGAATAGGCATTTCCGGGATCGTATTGCGCCGTCCGTGCTGCGATCACGTCCCACATATTCTCCATGTTGGACAATTTAGACATATCCAAGGGTTGGAATGCCCCTGCTGTGATCTGGCGTTGCAAAAAGGTTCCCGATGGCACGACGACGTCATAACCGGACCCACCGGCCAGCATCTTGGTTTCCAGCAATTCATTGCTATCAAACACGTCATAAATAAGCTTCAAACCGGTTTCGGACTCGAATTTTTCCAGCAAGGCCTCGTCAATATAGTCAGACCAGTTATAGACGCGCACCTCGTCAGCCGCGGCAATTCCCGTCACCAGCGCCAGCGTCGCCGTCATTCCCATCAGATGAAGTTTCATCTTTGTCTCCCCTTGGTGAGCATTATGACCCGAGTCATTGCCCGGTCACTACGAGTTGATCAATTCTTGCCAAGCTTGGCAACACACGCGATGTTTCCACAATGCAATGATCCAGAGCAAGCGATTGTGGCAACTGGAGCATGAAAGAGGCGGGTGTGACGATGTTGGACGATGACAATTTAGACGATGGCGTCCGGCGCGCAGGACCTCCTGCTCATCAAAAAGTTTATGCGCAGTTACGTGAGCGTATTTTGTTCGGAGATCTGGCACCGGGACAACCCGTGACGATTCAAGGCATTGTAGCGGACCTCGGGGTTGGAATGACGCCCGTAAGAGAGGCCCTGCGCCGTCTGACCGCCGAAGGCGCTTTGATATTTCAAGGCAACCGTCGCATCAGCGTCCCGGTCTTGACCGCGCAGGATCTGGACGATGTCGGCTTTATGCGGGGCGCGCTAGAACCAGAACTGGCACGACGCGCAACCCCGCGGGCGATGAATGCTGATATCGACCAACTCGAATCAATCGACATAGAACTTGATAGGGCCATCGCCAAAGGAGACGTGGGTGGTTACCTGCGGCTGAACTATGCCTTTCACGACACACTGTATGCGATTGCTGGCGCGCCGATGATTGCCGGACAGGTAGACGCATTGTGGTTGCGATTTGGACCCTCGTTGCGCGATGTCTTGACGGGAGATGCCCCACAAAGCCTGCCCGACCAGCACAAACTGGTGATCGCTGCCCTTCGGCGCGGTGACGCCCAGTCCGCAGCGCAGGCTGTCGCTGCAGATGTCGCGCAAGGAGTTGCGCGTTTATCCTTGGGACTCGCACCTGCGTTGACCCTCTAGGAATTTGATCATATTCTTCGAGCGTAACCTGTCGGAGACGCCTGATGCAAATCACCAACCACATGCCCACGTCGGAACTGCAGGCGCTGGACGCCGCCCATCATATGCATCCGTTCACGACTGCGTCGGAACTGGCACAAAAAGGGGCCCGGGTGATCACTCAGGCCCAGGGTTGCTGGCTCACTGATAGCGACGGCACACAGATCCTTGACGCAATGGCAGGCCTTTGGTGTGTAAACATTGGCTATGGTCGCGAAGAACTGGCCGAAGCAGCTGCACGTCAAATGCGTGAACTGCCCTATTATAACACGTTTTTCCAAACCACACATGTACCCGCAATCGCATTGGCACAACGGGTTGCGGACTTGGCACCCGGTGATCTGAACACGGTCTTCTTTGCCTCTAGCGGATCAGAAGCCAACGATACCAACCTGCGCTTGATCCGCACCTATTGGGAGGCAAAAGGCCAACCAGACCGTCAGGTCATCATCAGCCGCTGGAATGCCTATCATGGGTCTTCTGTTGGATCGGGATCTCTTGGCGGCATGAAGGGAATGCATGCGCAAGGCGGGATGCCAATCCCGGGCATTCACCACATTGATCAACCCAACTGGTGGGCCGAAGGTGGCGACATGACGCCCGAAGATTTTGGTCATGCTCGCGCTCTTGCGTTGGAAGAGGCTATTTTGGCAATTGGTCCGGATAAGGTTGCCGCATTTATAGCAGAGCCCATTCAGGGGGCTGGCGGTGTGATTGTCCCACCAGATAGCTATTGGCCCGAAATCCAGCGGATCGTTGACAAGTACGGTATTTTGTTGGTCGCAGACGAGGTCATCTGCGGGTTTGGTCGCACTGGAAACTGGTTTGGGAGCCAGACCATGGATGTGCGCCCTGACATCATGACAATAGCCAAAGGGTTAAGCTCTGGCTATCAGCCGATTGGTGGCTCTGTCATCAATGATGAGATTGCCAGTGTCATTGGCAAGGTCGAATTCAATCACGGGTACACCTATTCGGGCCATCCGGTGGCCTGCGCAGTCGCTTTGGAAAACCTGCGTATCCTTGATGAAGAGGGAATCGTAGAAAAGGTCCGTAACGATACCGGACCTTATTTGCAAAAACAATTCAGATCCTTAAGTGATCATCCACTGGTCGGCGAAGCACAGATTGTCGGCATGATGGGATCCATTGCTCTGACACCAGACAAGTCTACGCGCGCATCTTTTGCTGCTGAACCGGGCACGGCAGGATATATCACTCGCGAACGCTGCTTTGCCAATAATGTGATCATGCGCCATGTGTATGATCGAATGATTATTTCGCCTCCTTTGATCATTTCACATGATGAAGTTGACACGCTTGTTTCACGCGCTCGACTTGCGCTTGACGAAGCTCATGAAGAGCTAGACGCAAAAGGCCTTTTGACCAAGGTAAGCTGACGCCCAACGCACATCACTGCATCGCCTTGGGACAAAAAGCGCTCCCAAAGGGGGCATTGGATCAATGACACAATTGGCAGGACGCCTTTTGTCAGCATGTTGAACTAGGTTCGCTTGAAAGGCGTGGTTTTTTGTTGGGCAAATTTGTTCAATCATTGAAAACAAGGGCAACACCCTTTTTTATCTGTGTCTTTTTATATAGATCATTGCCTGCTTATTAGAGATTTCCTTCTGACAACCGGCAATAAACCACGCCGGTCATCAGGGATCAAAAAGGGATTGGTTCATGCGCAGTTTTGTGTTCACGATGATGCTTTTGGCCACCGCTGGCTGCGTCGCCAACGGACCTTCGCCTCGTGTGGATCGCGTTGTCGATGCCGACCGGTCCGTCGTATCCCGACTTGACCGCGTGCGTCGCAGGGTTGAGCCCGTGGCTGAAGCAGAATGTCGCCAAACCACAAAACTACAAAACTGTGATTATCTGGTCCAGCTTGTCCAAGACCGCTCGGATCCGCCCAATGCCTACCAAACGATCACAGATGGCCAGCCTGTGCTAATCTTCAACATCCGCCTTTTGGAGGATGTCAAAAATGATGACGAACTGGCCTTCATCATGGGTCATGAGGCTGCGCACTATATCCTTGGACATTTGGAACAAAAACAAGGCAACGCAGTCGCCGGAGCGCTCGGCATGGGGGTGCTTGCCATTGGTCTGGGCTTGGGTGATGTCGGAATTCGTGCAGCAGTCGAAATGGGCGGACAGGTCGGATCGCGGGTCTACTCCAAGGATTTCGAGCTTCAGGCAGACCGTTTGGGGACAGTGATCAGCGCCCGATCCGGATACAATCCCGTCCTTGGAGCAGAGTATTTCAATCGGTTAACGGATCCGGGGGACCAATTTCTCGGGACTCATCCACCCAATCCTGAGAGAATACGCATTGTCCGTCAAACCGCGGCTGGTCTTTAGACAAACCACCCTCACTGCGACCGAGATGTCTTGAGACTTCGCTTCTAAAGGTACGGCGCTGGCAAAACGTCTTGCCAGTTAACAGCGGGCTGCTCCAAACTCCTGTTTTAGACTTTGGTAAAGTCTGCCCGAGCGATGCCCTGTAAATAGAGCAGGGCCGTCAGGTCACCGTAATTTACCCGCAAGGCACAGCGCTTTTGCACCGAAGGCTTGGCATGCAGGGCAACTCCCATACCCGCGTGATCTAGCATGCCAAGATCGTTTGCTCCGTCTCCGACAGCCAAAACATCCTTGGGGTCAAGTCCAAGGCGGTCGGTAATTTCGTTCAAAGCCGCGACTTTGGCATCCCGCCCAAGGATGGGACGCGTCACATCGCCCGTCAGGGTGTCTGCAGCCACCAATAATGTATTGGCTCTGTGTTCATCAAACCCCAACGTAGCTGACACTTTGCTCGTAAAGCTGGTGAACCCGCCTGACACAAGCGCGGCATACCCACCCCTTGCTTTCATAGTCGCCAGAAGTTCCGCCGCACCGGGCGTGAATGTAATTCGATTTGTATAGACAGTATCAATTATAGACGTTGGCCGCCCTTTTAGCTGAGCCACGCGCGCGATAAGTGCATCTTCAAAGTCAAGCTCGCCATTCATCGCACGTGCCGTAACCGCCCGCACCGCATCGCCCACACCCGCCTCATCAGCCAGCTCATCGATACACTCTTGTTCAATGATGGTGCTGTCCATATCCGCAAGCAAAACAGATTTTTTTCGCGCCTGGGTGTCAACTGCATTTAAATCCACACCTTGCGCCTGCAGATCCGCCCACACGTCACGGAAATTTCCCGGGACCAGCCCTATTTCAAATTCCGCCGCCTCGTTCGGCGACAGCCACAAAACAGGTCCACCACCCCAAGCGTTCTGCAACGCCTCAACAAGTGCTGAGGCCAGCTCTCCGGGTTTGGCAATCAAAACGATCGTATTCATCAGCGTCCCTCGAATAAGTGGTGTGGCGGTTCAAACACAGCTTTGACAAAGGGACCAGCGCCTGCATTGCCGCAGTCGTGAAGTTTCCTTTTGGAGACAGTCCAAGCTTGCTTACGACAACTTGCGTAGAAAAATCGACATTTTGGCTGTTGCACCTCGGCCATGAAAGCCTTAGCCACATCGGCGGGACACCCTTCCCCAACGAAGGGCGACTATCTGTAAGGTTAGAGATTCATGATCAAAGAACAACCGGCAACGCGGCCGGCCAATCCGCGTTTTTCATCTGGTCCCTGTGCCAAACCTCCCGCCTTTTCTTTGCAAAAATTGTCTGACGCGCCTCTGGGGCGGTCGCACCGCGCTGGTGTGGGCAAAGCCAAGCTGAAAGATGCCATCGAGACCACCCGTGAGGTATTGGGGATACCCGATACCTACAGAATCGGGATCGTGCCCGCATCCGATACAGGAGCTGTCGAGATGGCGATGTGGTCCCTGCTAGGCGCCAGACCTGCAACAATGGTTGCTTGGGAAAGCTTTGGATCAGGCTGGGTCACGGATGTTGTAAAACAGCTAAAGATCGCGGCCGATGTTAAAACGGCTGATTATGGCGAGATCGTTGACCTAAATGCTCTAGATTTCGATACAGACGTTGTCTTTACGTGGAACGGCACGACGTCCGGTGTGCGTGTGCCCAATGGTGACGCGATCCCATCAAATCGTGCAGGTTTGACAATTTGTGATGCGACCAGCGCGGCCTTTGCTCAGGATTTACCTTGGGACAAGCTGGATGTGACAACATTTTCTTGGCAAAAGGTTCTGGGGGGCGAGGCCGCTCATGGCATGATCGTCCTTGGCCCACGTGCTGTGGAACGTCTCGAAAGTTATACTCCGCCATGGCCCCTGCCCAAAATTTTCCGCCTGACGAAAGGCGGCAAGCTAATAGATGGCATTTTTTCAGGCGCTACGATCAATACCCCCTCTATGTTGGCGGTCGAAGATTACCTGCTGGCGCTGGACTGGGCCAAATCCGTGGGTGGCCTGCAAGGGTTGATCGCACGGGCAAATTCTAACGCACAGGCCATCCACGACTTCTGTGATGCGCATGACTGGATCACCAATCTTGCCAAGGACCCCGCGACACGATCAAACACCAGCGTGTGCCTGAAATTTAACGACGCCCGGATTTCCGACGGCCCCGCCTTTGCCAAAACCATCGCTAAACGACTGGAGTCAGAAGGCGTTGCCCTGGACATAGGTGCCTACCGCGATGCACCTGCAGGGCTCAGGATTTGGTGCGGGGGCACCGTTGAAACATCCGATATTCAGGCGATGTTACCGTGGCTTGCTTGGGCATTTGAGACGGAAATCGCTCTGTTAAGTGACGCCGCATAGCGGCCTCGTAAAACTTGTGCCGCTGATCGAGATCAAGCGTGCCAATTTTGCGCACCCGCACCCCTGACCAAGATTGGGCAGGGATACCAAACAGCACACACGGTCCATCTGACTGACTGAGGCTGTTTCGGTCAGAACACGCATATGTTCGTCCTAGTGAAGGGGCGAACGTCTTTCACGCTCTTTCAGAGAAACATACAATGACACCCAAAGTACTCGTATCCGACAAACTTAGCGAAACCGCCGTTCAGATTTTCCGTGATCGCGGCATCGACGTGGATTTCATGCCAGAATTGGGCAAGGACAAGGAGAAGCTCGCTGAGATCATTGGCCAGTATGACGGACTGGCTATCAGATCGGCAACCAAGGTCACGCCCAAAATCCTCGCCGCTGCGACAAACCTGAAGGTGATTGGTCGCGCCGGTATTGGCACGGATAATATCGACAAAGAGGCCGCGTCGAAAAAAGGGGTCATTGTCATGAACACCCCCTTTGGCAATATGATTACAACAGCCGAACATGCAATCGCCATGATGTTTGCCGTCGCCCGTCAAATCCCAGAGGCCAGCGCCTCGACCCATGCCGGCAAGTGGGAAAAGTCCAAGTTCATGGGCGTTGAGTTGACGAACAAAACCCTTGGCGTCATCGGCGCAGGCAATATTGGCGGCATTGTCTGCGACCGTGCGCGTGGTTTACGCATGAAGGTCGTGGCCTACGACCCTTTCCTGTCCGAGGAAAAAGCCGCAAACATGCAGGTTGAAAAGGTGACATTGGACGAGCTGCTATCGCGTGCAGATTTTATTACGCTGCATGTGCCAGCCACCGACCAGACGCGCGGGATGTTGAACCGAGAAAAACTGGAAATGACCAAAAAAGGCGTGCGGATCATCAACTGCGCACGTGGTGGCTTGGTGGATGAAGACGCTTTGGCCGATCTTTTAAAATCAGGTCATGTTGCAGGTGCTGCTTTTGATGTCTTTGCCGACGAACCAGCAACAGAAAACCCACTGTTTAATTTGCCCAACGTAGTGTGCACGCCCCACCTTGGGGCCGCCACGACAGAAGCGCAAGAAAATGTGGCCCTGCAAGTTGCTGATCAGATGGCAAATTACCTAAAGACAGGAGCCGTCGAAAACGCCCTGAATATGCCATCCGTCACCGCCGAAGAGGCTAAGGTCATGGGGCCGTGGATAAAGCTTGCCGATTACCTTGGCAGCTTTATCGGGCAGATGACAGACGAACCCATTCAGGCCATCAACATTCTTTACGATGGTGCGGTCGCAGGAATGAACCTAAAGGCACTGAACTGCGCCGCGATTGCAGGCATTATGAAGCAGGTCAACCCTGACGTGAATATGGTCTCGGCACCGGTGATTGCCGCCGAACGTGGGGTCAAGATATCAACAACAAATCAGGCAAAATCAGGCGCCTTTGACGGATATATCAAAATCACTGTTGTCACGGCCGAGCGCGAACGCTCTGTCGGTGGCACGGTGTTCAGCGATGGCAAGCCAAGGTTTATTCAGATTAAGGGCATCAATATTGATGCAGAAATCGGGCGGCACATGGTCTACACAACGAACGAGGACGTCCCCGGCATCATCGGCTCGCTTGGGGCAACCATGGGCTCGAACGGCGTCAACATCGCGAACTTTACCCTAGGTCGCAAAGAAGCCAAAGGCGAGGCAATCGCTTTGCTTTACGTTGATGAACCCGTGCCCGCCCCCGCACTTGATGCACTGCGTGCAACCGGGCTATTCAATCAAGTCAAAATGCTCAGCTTCGATGTGGCCTAGATTGTCCATAGGCCTGAAATCCGCAAAGTTCGGCATCTCTGCCGGGCTTTGTACACTATGGGATCGCCCAGGAGCTGTAATCCAGTCTCTCTTTGCACCCTTTTGGTACGTTCGATAAGGCTCTGTAATGAAAACAGTCTACGCAATTGGCGATATTCATGGTCAGGCCGACGCTTTGGATCAGGCGTTGGACAGGATTGAACGTGACGGAGGCCCTGACGCGCCGATTGTTTTTATCGGCGACTATGTAGATCGCGGACCCAACAGCAACGGCGTTCTGCAACGCCTGATCGACGGCATGGCTCAGAACCGCAACTGGACCTGCTTGATGGGTAATCACGACCGGTTGATGGCATGGTATCTTGATGATCCTGCGTATCATGATCCATATTTACTGGCTGGTTATCACTGGCTGCATGACGCAATTGGCGGGCGGCAAACCCTTGCCTCTTACGGATTACACCTACCGGACCGTATCCGCATGAAGGACGCAGCCACCGAGGGACGGATGGCCGTGCCACCAAGCCATCTTGCATTTTTGCGACAGCTGCCTTTGACACATAGTCTTCCCGGGTATGTTTTTGTTCATGCAGGTATACGGCCAGGAATTTCAATTCAGGAGCAAAATCCCGAAGACCTTTTATGGATAAGACAAGGTTTTTTGGACAACATGCACGATCACGGCGCTTTGGTGGTACACGGACATTCTGCCATGCCGCAGGTCACATTGTATCCCAATCGTTTGAATTTGGATGGTGGGGCAGGATATGGGCGCCCTTTGACCCCGGTGGTGATCGAAGGAACCGAGATTTTTGCTCTTGAGGCAACAGGCAGACACAGACTGACACAACAACCCATCAGTGGTTGATCAGCGCCTGCTTTCACGGCAAATAGGATGCTGAACACAAACTGGTCTTCTCCCTCTCATGCCTACCGCAAAACTCTATCATGTTCCCCTATCGCCTTTTTGTCGCAAAGTCCGTCTCAGCCTTGCCGAAAAGAAAATTGAAGTCGAGCTCGCCGAAGAACGGTATTGGCAACGGGAACCGGACTTTCTGCGTCGGAACCCAGCCGCAAAGGTGCCAGTGTTGCGATTAGACGGTTTGGTAATGGGCGAAAGTGCTGCCATCTGCGAGTATCTGGAGGATGCCTATCCAAGCCCGCCCCTTATGCCCAAGGGGGCCGAGGCACGCTATGAAGTGCGTCGACTGGTCGGGTGGTTTGACGACAAATTCCATACCGAGGTCACAGCAAACCTGATCTATGAAAAAGTGAATAAAAAGATTATGGGCGCAGGATTTCCGGATAGCACCAAGGTCAAGGCGGGCGCCCGGGCAATCAAAGTCCATCTTGATTATATGGCCTGGCTTCTGGACAGTCGTCGCTGGTTGGCCGGTGATGTCATGACGCTGGCCGATTTTGCAGCCGCTGCGCATCTTTCCGCTTTGGATTATATATCCGACGTCGACTGGAACAGGCATGACGCAGTAAAAGACTGGTATGCCAAGATCAAAAGTCGCCCAGCCTTTCGCAGTATATTGGCCGATCAGGTGCCGGGGTTTCCAGTTCCGTCCCATTACGCAGATCTGGACTTCTAGGTGAAACTGCGGGCCGAGCTGATACGGCAGGCCCGGGCCGAGGGCTTTGATGATATTGCTTTGTGTCGACCGGATTCCGTGCCTTGGGTTATGCCGAAACTACAAGCATTTCTGGATGCAGGGCACCACGGACAAATGCAGTGGATGGCAGAGCGCACGCATTGGCGCGGGGCGCCAGATCAACTTTGGCCCGAAGCGCGCACAGTTGTCATGCTCGCCGAAAATTACGGTCCGGATCATGACCCATTAGACATTCTGGATCATCCCGATCAAGCGGCGATCAGTGTCTATGCGCAGAACAAAGATTATCACGATGTAGTCAAAAAGCGTCTAAAACGGCTGGCCCGATGGTTGATTGCCACTGGTGGCGGAGAGGTTAAAGTGTTTGTAGATACCGCGCCGGTTCCGGAAAAAGCTTTGGCGCAAGCCGCTGGGCTGGGTTGGCAAGGCAAACACACCAATCTGGTTTCACGAAATTTGGGCAGCTGGTTCTTTCTGGGGGCGATATTTACAACGATTGATTTGCCGACCGACACGTCTGCGGTTGATAATTGCGGGTCTTGTCGCGCCTGTCTGGACATCTGTCCAACTGACGCCTTTCCCGCCCCCTACCAGCTGGATGCACGGCGCTGCATTTCCTATCTGACCATCGAACACAAGGGACCCGTTGATCCCGCCCTGCGGCCAGCACTCGGCAACCGGATCTATGGGTGTGACGATTGCCTGGCAGTCTGCCCTTGGAACAAATTTGCAAAACGGGCATCAGAGACAAAATATCACGCGCGTGACGACCTAAAGGCCCCCCAATTGGCAGAGCTGGCGACACTTGATGATGCGGCGTTTCGCACCAAATTTTCCGGCAGCCCAATCAAACGGATTGGGCGGAACAGATTTGTACGAAACGTTCTTTACGCCATTGGAAATTCTCGCATACGCGAACTCTATGACTGCGCACAAGCATTGAAAAACGACCCTGATCCCGCCGTGGCAGATGCAGCACAATGGGCGATGGTCCGTTTATCTTGTGGTCAGTTGTCGTCCTAGGGCCAGCCAACGCTCAGATCACACACGCAACTCTCTGACTATCCCAACCAACGCAGGCATTGCCGGGTCGGGGAGAGCTTGTTAGAAGCTAACGATCGAAAAAGGAATGTGATGTGCCAAGTTTGTGGAAGCGGTTAAAAGCCTGGGAGAAGTCCGTTCACAACAGTTACGTTGCAGATATTAGCACCCCAGAAAATTTAAAACGCGCACGGTTTTACATGCGCTGGCTGGACCATGAGGTTCTGCGTGTCTACTGGACCAATCTTTATGAAATTGCCCCCGGTGTTTGGCGGTCCAACCACCCCACTGAAAAAAGGTTTCGCGACTATAAAGAGCAGGGGATCAACACCATCCTCAATTTGCGCGGAGCTATCGACAGACCGTTCTATAGTATCGAACGTCAACTGTGCGACCAAATCGGATTGGATCTGCACAGTGTAAGTATGCAAGCAAAAATCGTCCCCAAGGTAGAGACGATGAAAACGCTGATCCATTTGTTACGTACTTTGCCAAAGCCATTCCTGATGCATTGCAAATCAGGCGCGGATCGAACGGGCTTGGCGTCCGCCGTGTATCTTTTGGTGATCGAAGGTAAACCCCTCGCCGAAGCACAGAAAATGTTATCACGGCGCTTTGTCCATTTTGATAATCGTGGAACAGGCGTTTTGGATCATATACTACGCTGCTACGGCGTCTACCATGCGGCGACCGGGCAGGATTTTGAAACATGGCTAGATGACGGCTATGATCCAGCGGCCATCACAGCCGATCACCTGTCTAACTATAAGAAATAGAATATCTCATATATTCAAAGAGATAGAACTATTTTTTATTTCAACTGCAACCGGAACAGGCCTCTGTCATAAGTATTTCAAATGTAATCAGTACGGCTCCCTTACCTTCCAGTATCCGGCCCTGAAACACGCCACCTTCTGGATCCACACACACCAAATCAAGTGTGTTCGGCCCACAATGCACTTCTGGAAAAAGCAACGCCTCGGAAATGGGTGACGCCATGTCACGACCCGTGGCAAATCCAGCACCAATCAGGCTTCCAATACCGAGGATATGAGCCTTTTTCCAACCTCTGTTTCGTAATACCTCTGACACAGCCGTCACCAGATCCACATGCGGCGCAAGCCGTACCAGCGCACCATTTCCCTGCATGTTGACCGTGGACATGTGATAGATGGGGAACCCTGTCTCGGGATCTTGGCGCAGATCCAGCCGGGGGCCTTTCCAACGCCACATCACGACACGCGTGCTGCGGGCGACCGTTACTTTTCCGGGCAGTAGATGTCCCATACAGGCGCGCCCATCGTGCCACAGCGCATGGGCATGGAACCAGGGGGAATCATCGCGCCAACCCAAAAGGGCAGTTCCAGCCTGAACGTCTGCGTATTGGCCGCTTTTGGTGTCGCTGTACCACGCCGCGTGATGACCGTCAGCAGATTGGGCAGGCATGACGTAGCAATAGGGGCCCATCACCAGCCCCGCCAGATCCACAGCCGCCCCATCCCAACCAGCCATGTGTGAATGCAACACATCCAATAGATCAGCACCGAACGGCAAGATGACTTCGATCCGCTCAACCGAACATGCCGCCTGATCAATCCGGTTGGGCACCGCAGGGCCCGGATGACGGATCATTGCGGATCTGTTGGCCAAAGACCTTGCTGCTGCAAGGTTTCGCGCACCAGCTTTTTGGTAATCTTGCCATATCCAGACTTTGGCATTTCGCTGAGAAAGATGTAGCGATGCGGATGTTTATAGCTTGCCAACTGATCGCCAATATGTGCGGCCAGCTCGGCCGCAGAGGGCGCATTGACCCCATCAGGCGCCACAATTACGGCCAAACCAACCTCACCCCACTTAGGGTCCGGTATTCCCAATATGGCAACCTCGCTAACGCACGGATGGGTCAAAAGATGTTCTTCTATTTCGCGCGGATAGATGTTTGAGCCACCCGAAATATACATGTCCGATGCACGTCCAGTGATATAAACATACCCCTGGTCATCCATATGACCCAAATCCCCGGTCAAAAACCACCCATTTCGAAACGCTTTTTCATTGGCGTCTGGATCATTGTAATAGCCTGCACAAACCGCAGGGCCGGCAACGCAAATCTCGCCAGTTTCAAACGGGGCAACCGTTGCGCCCGTGTCTGATTGAATTGTCACGTGCAACCCCGTACGCTCGTACCCGCAAGTCCCGACACGCGCATGAGCATCGTCAAGGTGGTGGTCCTCACGGGGAAGAACCGTGATCGCTCCAGTCACTTCGCCCAGCCCAAAATACTGTACAAGCACCTGCCCCAATGCGCGTAGGGCATATTTTTGATCAGCACGGTACATCGGCGCGCCTGCGTAAATCACATACCGCAACGAGCTGTGATCATAGGTATCAACAGCGTGATGTTCCGTTAGCATTTTTACAATGGTGGGAACGGTGAACATATTGGTCACACGATGCGTTTCGATCAATCGCCATGCATCCGCCGGATCAAACCGTCCCGTTGGCATCAAAACCGAACCGACACCGGCTGCAATTTGGGCGAGCTGATGCATGCCTGCACCGTGGCTTAGCGGTGCTACGACAAGGCTCATGTCCTTCGATGGCGTGGTTGCCGGCATCAGATCGTTCAAATGGTTAAGGGTCGTGAACGTCAACTGGCCATGTGTCAGCACAACGGCCTTGGGCCGTCCCGTGGACCCAGACGTAAAAAATAGCCATGCCGGATCGTCACGGTCAACATCGGCATTCGGAGCTATAACTGGTAAGGTATTCTCGGCCAGATCATACAGTGTTGTGATCGGTGTGCCAAATCCGTCTCCAATACAAATCACATCGTTCAAGCTTGGGTTTGCGGCACAGCAGGCAGTGGCATGTTCTGGAAAGTCTTCGTGACAAACCATCAACCGAGCTTGGGATTTGACGGAAAGATAGGCAACTTCGTCCGGACTTTGCCGATAATTGGACGGCACCCACACAAGTCCAGCACGCCAACAAGCAAGCATAACCTCGGTCATTTCAAAACAGTTCGAGGACTGCACCAGTACCCTGTCACCCGGTTCCATATTGAACTTCGTGACCATGGCCTGTGCAAGTGCAGTGACCGTTTTGTCCAGCTGGGCCCATGTTATAACCGTCTGGTCCTGAATCAATGCCGGTAGGTCAGGCAAACGCCGCGCATTACGGGTCAGAAAATGAGCAAGGTTGTGGCCACGGGTGGACCATGGCAAAGACGGGTCACGGTTCGCATTTGCGGTCATTTTGCGCGCTCTAGGATCGACACATAGTTGGCCACGGCGGCTCCTCCCATATTAAAGACACCTGCCAGATTTACATCAGGCAACTGCATGTCGACAGCCTCGTCCATCAATTGCATCGCGGCCATGACATGTTGTGACACCCCCGTTGCCCCCAAGGGATGACCACGCGCTTTTAACCCCCCGGAAGGGTTCACCGGCAACGCCCCATCTCGCGTGACAATACCCTCGCGGATAGCGCGCGCGCCCTGCCCGCGCGGCATCAAGCCCATTGCCTCGTATTCCAGCAGCTCAGCGATGGTAAAACAGTCATGTGTTTCGACCAGATCCAGATCCATCAGGTCAATACCTGCATAATCCAGCGCCTGTGTCCACGCACGGCGAGCGCCTGCGAACTCTGTCGGATCACGTCGTGACAGGGCCAAGACGTCATTCGTTTGCACCCGCGACCGAAACCGAATGGCACGTGGGGCATCCTGAGCAACTTCGGGCACCGCAAGAACGATCGCGACAGCCCCATCCGAAATCAAAGAGCAATCCGTACGTCGCAGCGGTCCGGCCAGACGCGGGTTCTTTTCACTGATCGTGTTACAAAACTGAACGCTGAAATCGCGCCGCATGTGGGCGTACGGATTCAAAACTCCGTTGGCATGGTTTTTCGCTGCAATCATCGCCAACGCTTTGGATTGGTCTCCGTTGTCCTGAAAGTAGCGATCTGCAATCTGACCAAAAATGCCGGCAAAACCACCCTCTACCTCTGCCTCTTCATCCCGGTAACACGCAGACAGGGTCACATCACCAACTTCGGCAGAACTGACACCCGTCATTTTTTCCGCCCCAATGACAAGCGCCACGCGGCCCCGTCCCGCCGCCAGAAAATCAAGCCCCGCATGCAAGGCGGCAGACCCTGTCGCACAGGCATTTTCCAGATGAACAGAGGGCACAGATGCCAATGCAGGTATTGCCATGCCAGCAAGAGCACCCTCAAATCCCTGTCTCGAAAACCCGTTGTTGTAGACCCCGACATAAAGCCCATCTATGTCTTCTGCGCCGACTTCGGCATGGCTCAGCGCTTGGGGAATGACCTCGGCCATCAAGGATTCGACATCCTCTGCATCGGACCGACCAAACCGGCTATGAGCCCAACCGATAATTTGAGCCTCTGTCATCACCTTCTCCTTGATTGATCCGAACCGTTCCAGCTTTTGGCGCCTAAGGTATATGTTCACAGCGCGCGCGTGCGCCCAAACGTCAACGCCGCCAAAATTTGGTGTACTATTGCTAATTTAGACCACGATTGACAAACGTCATTCAATGATTGTCATGAAACGCAGTCCTTATCGATGGGACCTAACAACAAATCCCCATCTGGCCAGCCCCATGCGACACGATCCCGGTGGTCAGCCTGCAACAGCTGCCTGAAGCATTCTCAGGGCAGTGATCCCCAAGAAGAGGGCAAAGGCACGCTTGATCCATTTGGTATCCAAACTATTGGCGAGCCCGGCACCGAAAGGGGCTAGTAAAACCGTAAATGGTAAAATCAAGATTGTCGCTGCTATATTCACATACCCGAGCGACAAAGGCGGGCGACCCGGCACATCCCAGCCTGAGATTATAAAACCAACCGTCGCAGGCAAGGCAATGATCAGTCCAAAACCAGCCGCCGTTCCTACCGCGCGCCGGATGTTAAACGACAAAGCGGTTAGGATTGGAACCGAAAACGTTCCCCCTCCGATCCCCATCAGCGCCGAAAATCCACCTGTCAAAAAGGCGATTACCCAATTTGACGCCCGCTTTTGGGGTAGGCCGTCCCGTATAACAAGCGCTTTTGGCAGGGCCATATTCAGCGCAACTGCCAATGCAAAAAAACCAAAGACGCCCTTTAGGCCGGCCGGATCAATCACCTTGGCTGCCAATCCCCCAACCAATGCGCCCACTGCCATAGCAGGAGCCCACAGGCGCAGTAAAGACACATCAACATTGCCCTTGCGCCAATGCGCTCTGGTAGATGACACGGATGTAAAAATGATTGTTGCAAGCGACGTTGCAACCGCCATGTGCATCGTAAGTTCAGGCGGAAAGTCGACAAGGCTCAACATCCAGAACAGCATAGGTACGATAACAATACCGCCACCGACGCCCAAAAGGCCGGCTAGGATTCCTGCAACACTGGATGATATGGACAGGACTACCAGCAAGATCAGGATATCAGACAGTGTCAGGTCAGCCATCATATTCCCCCAAAGGTTTCTGGGGCAATAAAGTGGGCAGAGACCCATGGCAAGGCCATCGTTCCACGACCAAATCAGCCTGGCTTTTTATCCGCCGAAATCATCCAGCATAATGTCTTCTTTGTCGACGCCCAGCTCAAGCAGCATATTGGTCACAGACACGTTCATAATGGGGGGGCCACACATGTAATATTCGCAGTCCTCGGGATTTGGATGATCCTTGAGGTATTGTTCATAAAGAACGTTATGAATGAATCCTGTGAGACCATCCCAGTTATCCTCTGGCAGCGCATCAGATAGCGCCACATGCCAGGTAAAATTGGGAAACTGTTCCGCGAGCGCATCGAAATCTTCGACAAAGAACATCTCGCGCCGCGAACGCGCACCGTACCAAAAAGTAATCTTGCGATCACGATTTTTTAAACGCTTGAGTTGGTCGAATATGTGGCTGCGCATCGGTGCCATACCCGCGCCTCCACCGACAAAGACCATCTCTTTCTGTGTATCCCGCGCATAAAATTCACCAAACGGACCCGATATGGTCACCTTGTCACCCGGCTTTAGATTAAAGATGTAAGAAGACATCTTGCCGGGCGGAATGCCAACTGACCCGGGCGGAGGCGAGGCAACCCGCACGTTCAGCATCACCATTCCCTTTTCCTCGGGGTAGTTGGCCATGGAATAGGCCCGCTCTAGCGGTTCATCAACAACAGATTCATATTGCCAAAGGTTAAAACGATCCCAATCTTCGCGATAGTCGCTTTCCACATCAAACTCTGTATAGTTGATTTTGTGGGCAGGTGCTTCAATCTGGATGTATCCGCCTGCCCTGAAATTCACATCTTCGCCCTCTGGGAGGTCCAAAATCAGTGCTTTGATAAATGTCGCAACATTTTCATTGGACCGAACCGTGCATTCCCATTTTTTGACGCCAAAGACCTCTTCTGGGACCTCGATTTGCATATCTTGCTTGACGGCCACCTGACAGGAAAGACGATCCCCACAGGCTGCCTCTCGTTTTGTGATATGGCTTTCTTCTGTGGGTAAAATTGATCCTCCGCCTTCATGGATTTTGACCCTGCACTGTGCGCAGGTTCCCCCGCCGCCACAGGCAGATGGTACAAAAAGCTTTTGTTCTGCAAGGGTTTGCAAAAGCTTGCCACCAGCAGGCACGGAAACAGTCTTTTCTCCGTTGATAGTGATATTAACGTTCCCGGTAGACACCAATCGCGACCGCGCCGCCAAAATAACACTGACCAACGCCAAAACGATCAGTGTAAACAGCAAGATACCTAAGCTAAATGTTGCCACGTGTTGTGCCCCCTCAGAGTTTCACGCCGCTGAACGACATAAAGGCCATAGCCATAAGGCCCGCAGTGATGAAAGTGATCCCCAAGCCCTGTAAACCATCTGGAATATCAGAATATTTCAGTTTTTCGCGAACCCCAGCCATGGCGGTAATCGCCAAAGCCCAACCAAAGCCGGATGACACGCCGTAAGTCACGCTTTCGGTAAAGTCATAGCCGCGTTCAACCATGAAAAGCGATCCACCCAAAATGGCGCAATTCACTGTGATCAAGGGAAGGAATACACCCAATGCATTGTAGAGCGGTGGGAAATACTTATCGAGCA
Organism: Roseivivax sp.; assembly: GCA_038138625.1. GTDB lineage: Bacteria > Pseudomonadota > Alphaproteobacteria > Rhodobacterales > Rhodobacteraceae > JAQXDR01. Next base: position 76,318 of record JAYQEA010000001.1, on the reverse strand, counting down.
CCATCTCAAGGATCTGGACCAGCGCCGCGATAACACCAATGTACGAAATCAGGCCCAAAAAGGTCAAATCCACATCGGGAAAACCAGCCCATGCCAATGCACCGGGTGCCAGCAAATATCCTAGGATCAGATTGTTTGCAGGCACCGTAATCGATTGAACGACCATCACCGAAATGCCTAATCCAATCGCAGTTGAGATCTTTTTTGAAACGGCGATGAACGTGCACATGCCAAGAAAAAACGACAAGGCGAGGTTTTCAACAAAGATCGCTTTGACAGCAAGCGAGATAAGATCTTCCATCAGTGCGCCTCCACTGTCTGAATTTTATATTCACGCTCTTCGACTTGCGCAGGCTTCCATGTGCGGAATCCCCAAATCAGCAATCCAATGATAAAAAAGGCAGATGGCGGTAATAAAAGCAGCCCGTTGGGCACATACCACCCCCCGTTGTTGACAGTTTCAAGGATCGTAACGCCGAACAAACTGCCCGAACCGAACAGCTCACGGATCACCCCAACAAGCATCAGGATTAAACCATACCCCAAGCCGTTGCCCACGCCGTCGATAAAGCTGTCAACCGGCGGATTTTTCATGGCAAATGCTTCAGCCCGCCCCATGACAATGCAGTTGGTTATGATCAAGCCGACAAAGACAGACAAAGTCTTTGAGATTTCAAAAGCATAGGCTTTCAACATTTGGTCGACCAAGATCACCAAGGACGCAATGATAACCATCTGGACAATGATCCGGATCGATCCGGGAATTTGACTGCGGATCATAGAAATGAACATGGACGAAAAGCCAGTAACCAAGGTCACTGCAACGGCCATCACAAATGCCACCTGAAGCGACGATGTCACAGCCAGAGCCGAACAAATACCCAGCACCTGCAAGGTAATCGGGTTATTGTCGACCATCGGATCAACCAACATTTCCCTGCGTGTTTGCGCCATTAGACGTCCCCCGCTTTGAGGTTTTCCAAGAAAGGACCAAAGCCCGCCTCACCCATCCAGAACCTGACCAGATTATCAACGCCAACGGTTGTTAATGTCGCGCCGGCCAGCGCATCAATATGGTACTCTTTACCTGCTGCGGGTTGGGTCTTGGCAACGGTGATTTGCAACTGTCCGCTGTCATCTGCCAACCGTTTGCCATTCCACAGGGCCTTCCAACGCGGGTTATCAACTTCGGCACCAAGGCCGGGAGTTTCGGCATGTTCATAAAACTGAAGAGCAAAGATATCGTTGCCGTTTTCCTCAATGGCTATGAAGCCATACAAAGTTGACCAAAGCCCATATCCGTGGATCGGCAGAATGACTTTATCAATGGCACCAGAGTTATCGCGTAGCAGGTAAATTGTTACATACTGACCCTTGCGCCCAATCCCTGCGGGATCATCGTCAAGGGCTATAGAGGTTGCGGGATCATCTGCGGCCCTACGATCATCAAATGTTGCCGCATCGAATTGGTCCGTAAACGTACCATTAGCCAATTCAAGTACATGAGGCTCAAAAGCCTGAAAGGCTTCAACAACATCAACGCCCGGGTCATAAATTCCGGCAACTTGCAAAATATTGGTTTGTTTGTCTTTGAGCGCATTAACAGCCTGAACGGGCCGCAAAGCAACGGCGGCAGCTGATACCACCATGGATGCAACAAGACAAAGCGTCACCGCAACAAAAACTGTTTTTCCGACACCGTCAGCCGGAGCATCCAGAAAACGGCGTATTGGACCTTTGGGTGTATTCTCAGACATGGCGCTTCGCCCTGCGTTTGATGTTGGCCTGAACGACAAAGTGGTCGATCAGCGGCGCAAAAACATTTCCAAACAGAATGGCCAGCATCATTCCCTCTGGAAAGGCTGGGTTAATGACACGGATCATGACGACCATAACGCCGATCAGCGCACCATAAATGTAACGACCAGTGTTGGTGTGGGAGCCTGAAACCGGCTCTGTCACCATGAAAACCAGCCCAAAGGCATAACCGCCTACAACCAGATGCCAATACCACGGCATGGCAAACATTGGATTGGTGTCCGACCCCACGACATTCAGCAGCATCGAAAAACCGATCATGCCAACCAGACAGCCAACCACCATTCGAAAATTACCAATTTTCGTAGCCAATAAGAACATCAGGCCTAATAGACAGGCCAGTGTTGATGTCTCGCCCATCGAGCCGGGGACAAACCCAAGAAAGCTGTTCCACCACGTCATACCCTGACCAGCCAGCGCCTGCAGGCCATCTGCCGCAGAAACGGCCAGAGCCGTCGCGCCGGTATATCCGTCAACCGGCACCCAGACGCTGTCGCCGGAGAGTTGCGCGGGATAGGCGAAATACAAAAACGCCCGACCGGTCAATGCTGGGTTCAAGAAGTTTTTGCCGGTTCCGCCAAAAACCTCTTTGCCGATAACAACACCAAAGATAATCCCGAGCGCTACCTGCCAGAGTGGCGTCGTTGCCGGTAAAATCAGCGCATACAGCATCGATGAGACGAGAAAGCCCTCGTTGACTTCATGCTTACGAACGGTCGCAAAAATAACTTCGAACAAGCCCCCTGCAACCAGCGTTGTGATGTAGATTGGCAGGAAATACGTCAGCCCGTGCAACATGTTCGCAAGGGGATTGGCAGGGTTGAACCCGATACCCAGCCCCCCAATGATAGCCGCACGCCACCCCGAAGCGCCAAAATCAGCGATCGCCATGTTGGTTTGATAGCCTGTATTATAAAGCGCCATCAGGATACATGGAACAGTCGCCAAAACCACGTAGGTCATGATCCGTTTCATATCGATATAGGACCGTGCATGTGGCGCAGCTGTCGTCACCGTTTTCGGCGTGTAGAGAAAGCTTTCCACCATCTCGTAGAGGGGAAAGTAGCGTTCCCATTTGCCGCCTTTTTCAAAATTTGGCTCTATTCGATCAAAAAAGTTACGCAATCCCATCAGGTCAGCCTTCCTTTTCGATTTTTGTGAGACTGTCTCTCAGAGCCTGTCCATATTCGTATTTGGCTGGACAGGCGAACCCAACGAGACCAAGATCTTCTTCGTCCAGTTCAAGAGCGCCCAAAGCCTGTGCCTGATCTGTATCCATCACCAGAAGAGACCTCAAAAGCTGCGTTGGCAGAAAATCATGCGGCATAAGTTCTTCGAATGTGCCCAGCGGAACCATTGCGCGCCGCCCACCATTCAAGTTGCTGGTAAAGGCATACAGCTTTTTGGACAAAGCAGAGCCAAGAACGGGTTGAAACGCAAATTTTGAGGGCATGGGGCGCACCCATCCCAGAGGGATCTGTGTCCTATCCTCTTCAATAAGCGTGATTTGCCGCGCATATCGGCCGAGATAGGCGCTCGGCCCCTGACCTGCGCGGCCGGACAATACCGACCCCGAAATCATGCGCACCGCGATGCCCTGTGGTACGTCACTTGCCAAAAGATCACTCATTGACGCGCCCATAAGCGTCTGGACCAAGCGCGGGTTGGCGCATGCAGGGCCCGATAATGCCACAACCCGAGAGGCGTCATGATACCCTGTAAGGAAAAGCCGGCCAATTGCCAAAACGTCTGCATACCCAATTGTCCAGACAGTCCGTGTCGCGCTTGGCGGCTCCAGAAAGTGCATGTGCGTGCCAGCCAACCCTGACGGGTGCGGTCCCGAAAACCCAACACATTCAATCCCAGGAATATCGCTGCCCGGCAAATCTGCGTCGATGGCTTGGCACAGATATGTCGTGCCTTCCGACAACTTTGCAATAGCCGCCAAGCCCGTGGAAAAGGCATTGGCCTCGGCCATGATGATAGGTACGGGATTGGGCGCCAAAGGCTCTGAATCCATGGCCGTCACATAGATTGCAGCGGGGCGGGTCTCCGGACTGGGTACCTTGGAATATGGCCGGGTCCGAAATGACGTCCATAATCCAGCAGCGCACAGCTTTTCCATCACACCACCGGCCGTATCCCTGCTGCCGGTATCGGCGAAAGACACAGGCTCTGCCGCGTCCTTATCCAGCGCTATCTCAACGCTAATCAATTTGCGGCGTGCACCGCGATTGATAGATTTGATCCGTCCGGACGCTGGTGACACAACCTTGACCGATGGCAGATCCTTATCTGTAAGAACAGGACTGCCAGCGGCCACAACATCGCCTTCCTGAACGCTAAGGCGCGGCTTGAGCCCGATATAGTCATCCCCAAGCACAGCAACGGTGCTGATAGATGGGACATCCTGAATCTCGGGGCCAGACGCCCCGGAGATTGGCAGATCCAGTCCCTTGCGCAATGAAAATTGTCGCACGTCGACCTCGTTTTGATTCTGTTTGTGTGCTTATGCATACAAAGTTTCAAAAAGTAAGTGCGTCTTAAAGTTCCATGGCATTTTCTGGTTGAACAATGCAGACAATGCCGAAATTACGTGCGTCATTCTTAACGGAGGGATTCCCTGTGACTGGCCTTGCAAAATTATCGCGCCGTAGCTTTATGGTTCTTCCAATAGTTGCGGCTGCCTGTAAACCTGCTGCCAGCGTTCTAGAGCTGTCAGGCCTAAGCATGGGCACCACCTGGAATGTTGTTGCAGTCAACGCACCAAAGTCTGTTGACGGTGACACTTTGATGCAAACCATCAACGCTGCATTATCTGAGGTAAACCTACAGATGTCCAACTGGGACCCGCAATCAGAGGTATCCCGAATTAACACGAGCACGTCGGCAGAGACGCATCAACTGTCCGCAGGACTGTCACATGTGATGCAAGCGGCTGAGTTTGTGCGTGACGCCAGTTTGGGCCGATTCGATACCACAGTCGGTCCGCTGGTCGAATTGTGGGGGTTTGGCGCAACAGGCAGTCGGTCGCACGTACCCACTGAGGATGCGGTTGCACAATCCCTGAGCCGTGTAGGGCATGGTAATACGTTACAAATTGGCGACGGGATGCTCCGAAAGACGTCTTTGGATGCGCAGATTTATCTTGCAGCCATCGGCAAAGGGTATGGCGCTGATCGTGTTGGAGCGGCGCTGCAAGAGCTTGGCATCTCCGATTTTATGGTAGAAATCGGCGGCGATCTTTATGCATCGGGTCGCAATCCTCAAGGCGGTCAGTGGCAAATCGGAATTGAAGCGCCACAGACATGGACGCGTGGGGTGATGCAGGTTGTGGGGATATCCGATTTGGGCATGGCCTCATCTGGCGATTACCGCAACTACTTTGAACAGGACGGGCAACGTTTTAGCCACGTGATAGACCCGACAACGGGCAGACCAATCACGCATCGCACAGCCTCTGCCACTGTTCTGGCAGAAAACGGAATGCTTGCGGATGCCTGGGCCACTGCAATGCTCACTCTGGGCCGCGATAAGGGGCTGGAGATCGCAGAGAAACATAACATCGCCGTTCTTTTTGTAGATCGCGATCCGTCCGTTCGCGAACTGCAATTCACAGCGACCGCAAGCTCGCAGTTTACCGCCCTACAGGCCTGAGTGGACCATGACCTGATGTTGGAGTTTCTCCTTGCCTTTGGTCTTTTGATGGCCGTCATGGTTGGAATGGCGCTTGGCGTGATCTTGTCCGGCCGCACAATCAAAGGCAGTTGCGGCGGCTTGAATGCTATCAGCGGTGCAGACCATTGTCTGGTCTGCAAAAAAGAGATTGATCCAGAAAGCCCTCTGCGGGACCGACTTGCCTGCCCACGCGCGCGCAAAATGCTTGAAAACGCAGGACTTGATCCAGAGGCACCACCTAGCTGACGTCGATAGGTACAAACGCCAGTGTCAAAAATGCTGACGCTGTAAATAAGCCAAAGGCCCACAAATGCCAACTTGGGCCGTCTGATTTCCACGTGCGACGGTACTGATACCCGCCAATGCAGGCCAAGACAAAAACGATGGTAGCCAGTTCAGGCGTCAGCGTGAGGTTTGGCATGCTCTGCCCTCTCTGTTCAGTTTCTGTAGCATAAGGATCTTGTGAGGCGGAGCCGCTGAGGTGCTTACCCGTTTTACCTACACAAGGCATATGGTCCGTGTGTCACACGGATCGCAGCCACATTAAATACCGGAAACGATTTTGACAGCCAAGCCTAGGGCCACGCACGAACGTCCAGAGTATCCGCTGGCCGTTTGCATTACATCGCTTTTTGGGCCGAGCTCAAACGTTCATCACACCTAGAACAGGGTAAAAAACACCATTTTAATAGACATTACCGCGCGAATGCGACGAATTACCCGTATACAACAGCGTCCACAGACGCTAGGTGCCTCAGACTTAGGCGTTCTCGATCCCTGAGAGAAGCCAAGCCTGTGTAGGACGGATCTCCACATGACCAAACCGCTCACTGATGCCCTGATTGCCAAGGGCTATGACACGCTGACTGATGTTCAAAACGCAGTCACGGCACCCGGACTGGACGCATCAGACCTTTTGGTTTCGGCCCAGACCGGTTCGGGGAAAACAGTTGCCTTTGGGCTGGCGATCGGTCCGACTTTGCTTGGTGATGCCGACACGTTACCCCAAGCCGCTACGCCGCTGGCGCTGGTAATTGCACCAACACGCGAACTGGCCTTTCAAGTGAAAAGGGAACTTAGCTGGCTCTATGCAGGCGCCGGTGCGCGGGTCGCATCCTGTGTGGGCGGCATGGATATGCGTGACGAGCGTCGGGCGCTGGCACGCGGGGCACACATTGTCGTGGGTACACCCGGGCGCCTACGCGATCACATCCAAAGAGAGTCGCTGGATATGAGCACTCTCCGGGCCATTGTACTGGATGAAGCCGACGAAATGCTGGATTTGGGCTTTCGTGAGGACTTGGAATTCATGCTTGGCGAGGCCCCCACAGACCGGCGCACATTGCTGTTTTCCGCAACCGTTCCACCGATGATCGAGACGCTGGCGCGATCTTATCAACGTGATGCGGTTCGTATTACGACCACCGCAGGCAAAACCCAGCATGCAGATATCACGTATCAGGCGCTCCGCGTGGCCCAAGGTGATGCCGAGAATGCACTTATTAATGTGCTGCGTTACCACGAAGCCCAAAGCGCGATTGTTTTTGCCAATACACGACTTGCAGTAAGCCGGCTTGCAGCCCGTTTTGCAAACCGTGGTTTTGCCGTTGTCAGCCTGTCCGGAGAATTGAGCCAGTCCGAGCGCAGCCATGCGCTTCAGGCTATGCGCGATGGCCGCGCGCGCGTGTGTGTTGCAACAGATGTGGCAGCACGCGGCATTGATTTACCCAACCTTGATCTGGTGATCCACGCCGAACTTCCGATCAATTCAGAAGCTTTACTGCACCGTTCGGGTCGCACAGGGCGCGCGGGACGCAAGGGTACTTCAGCCTTGATTGTACCCCCCCGTTCCACAAAAAAGGCCGAAAGACTGTTGCGATTCAGCAAGATCAAGGCCGAATGGACCAAAGCCCCATCGGCAGATGAAATCCTGCGCCGGGATCAGGAGCGCCTCTTGTCAGATCCTGCCTGGCATGAAGACATCACCGCGGACGAAGCGGACTTTGCGGCTAAACTGTTGGACCGGTTTTCACCGGAAACCATCGCTGCGGGTTATCTTCGGCTGCACCGTAGCCGGTATTCTGCACCGGAGGTCCTATCCGAACCTGATGCGTCTGCTCCACGCAAAGAACATGCCTCTTTTGGCCCCAGCCAATGGGTCTCGTTATCCGTTGGACGGTCTGATCGCGCAGAACCGCGCTGGCTATTGCCGTTGCTATGCAATGCGGGTGGACTGTCGAAAGAAGATATCGGAGCCATTAGGGTACAAGACACAGTAACCCACGTCGAAGTTACGCAAGCCAGCTTTGCGGGTCTCATGGCCAAACTGGATGATAAAGGAATTCTGGAACAGGGGATTGCGATTACAGCGATGGATCGCGCACCGGAGCAAGGTCCTGCCTCGTCAAGACCTGCAAGGGGTAAGCCCAAACCCGGCACCGACAGATCCTATAAACCGCGCCCTGAGGGTAAAGATGGCGCCAAGGGCCGGTCATCATTAAAACCAAAACCTGAAAACGCACCGTTCAAGAAAAGCTATAGCGACGCGCCGGATAGCGAGGCTGGTGGTCGGAAACCACGCCACGCATCCGACCAGCCGTCTAACAAACCCCACGCCAAACCCCACGCCAAAACCCACAGCAAATCAAGCTCGGCCAGAAAAGACGGGCCACAGGCTAAACCAGCTGCAAAGTACGGTAAATCCTCAGATAATATTGTGCGTGGTAAACCGTCAGACAAGGCGGAGGCGAAGCCATATGGCAAGTCCTCGGGCAAGCCCAGAACAAAACCCTTTGCAAAGCCGTCTGGCAAAGCTGGCGCAAAACCTTACGGTAAGTCTACTGCAACCACCGGAGATGGCGTATCGGCGAAACCAAAAGGCAAACCTCGTGCTTCCGCGCTTGCCGATCCATCGAAACGTGTCTCCAGACCGGGCAAACCCGCACCTCATAGAGGCGCAAGATCTGGGGGTGACATGCCACCAAAACGGCGAAAAACGCGGGACTAGGTACTATCAGGCCAAGATCACCTGCCGAGGGCCCATTTATATCTGGAATATGTCATTTCAGCTTTTAACACCGCCCATACCGCCCGACTTTCTTGCTAACTTCGTCTTGAAAACTGCTCTTTTGGGCGGGTCTGAGACGTAGCCTTTCAAGGCGCAACCCATGGATTTGCAAAAACGCTAAGAAGCAAAGACTTGAAAAATATGACCTCTTTACGTTCGAACGCAGCAGACCGACCTGTTTCACATCCGATTTACACGCCCCATTGAGAGCCCAGTGGCCAGATAATGGCGCACAAAATACACAAGCCCTAAACCCGGAATGATCGTCAGCACGCCCGCAGCACACAAAATCGGTAGATGAACAAACCCTAGGGGTCCCCCCGCCCGAAATAGCACAGCGACGATGGGTTTTGCTTCGGTCGTTGTAAGGGCATTCGCCAAGATAAGCTCTACCCACGACGCCATAAAACAGAAAAAAGCCGCCACGCCGATTCCCGGTGCTGCAATCGGCATCAAAATCTTCACTGCAAATGAAATCCAACCTCGCCCATCTATTTTGGACGTTTCGTCAATTTCTGGCGGGATCTGCTTGAAAAATCCCTCAAGAATCCACACCGCAACGGGCACTGTAAACATGCAATGCGCCAGCGCGACTCCTAATACCTTATCCATTAGTCCAACCTCGGAATAAAGTTGGACTAACGGCAGAAAAAGAACCGCAGACGGCGTCATACGTGAGGCTAAAAACCAAAAAAACAGATGCTTATCACCTAGAAATTGGTAACGCGAAAATGCGTAAGCCGCCGGAATCGCAACCGCGAGCGACAAAAGAACATTCAGCCCCGAGTATATTGCAGCATTCACAAACCCGAGGGTCCATCCTGGATCCGTCAATATATAAAGATAATTGTTCACCGTCGGGTTTTTCGGGAAAAAAGATAATCCAGACGTTGCCTCATCTTGGGTCATGAAGCTGATACTGACCAACCAATACAATGGCAGGAAAACAAATATTGCGTATACCAGTGGAATAATGGGCCGCTGACGATATGGTTTGAAGGCTTTAGTCATCTGATGCCGTCATAATGCGAAACAAAGCCCACGCCAAAGTCAGCATAATCAGCATGTAGATGAGAGCTGAAGCACTGGCTTCACCAAAATCGAATTCTTTCATCGCTGTCTGAATCAGATCCTGCGACAGAAACGTGGTTGATTTTCCCGGACCACCCCGTGTGATCATGAACGGCTCTATGTACACCATAAGGCCGTCGATCAACCGCAGCAGTAGCGCAATGATCAAAACACGCTTTAATCGGGGTAGTTCTACATGAAAAAAAATGGCGCGGCGGCTGGCCCCGTCTATCTGGGCCGCCTGGTAATACGCTTGCGGTATAGCAACGAGCGTGGCGTAACTGAGCAACACAACCAATCCCACCCAATGCCAGACATCTGCCAGCACAATAATCATCCATGCTGTGACGACATTGTTGAGATCATACAAATCAGTGACACCTGTCGCCAACACACCCAAAGGCCCAATTGATGCATCGGATATGACTTTCCATATCAACCCGACAATGAACCACGGGATAAGCAACGGAACCGCTGCAATCATTATGAAAAACGTGGCTTGCCGACCAAAGCGAGGCATGTGCAGTGCGATCCACACGCCCAATGGAATTTCAATCGCAATAACCAAGATGGCATACAAAAAAGTACGTCCCAACGTGCCCCAGAACTCTACCGAGCCCAAGACCGTTTCATACCAATGGGCGCCGACCCAAATAAAATTATTACCAAAAAACACATCGTGGAGCGAATAGTTCATGACTGCCATAATTGGTACAACGAAACTGAACGCCAAAAGGGCTGAGGCTGGCATCACCAACCAAAAGGCTCCGTTTTTTGTCCGTTTGTCCATTGCTACCCGGTCCAGACACGTATCAAGCGAAAGGGACTATAGAGTTTGAGCCTCTGTCAACATCCTTGCGCACAGGAAAAACACTTAAGACCACTATAACACCACCAACGTAATGACAGGAAAAGCCAAAAGGATGGCCACACGGACAAGATCAGACGCCACAAAGAAAAGGACTGCCTTATAGGTTTCGACCATCGGTGTTTCGCGATCCATTGAGTTGATCACAAACAAATTGAGCCCTACAGGAGGCGTGATCAATCCAACCTCGACGACAATCAATACAAGAATGCCGAACCAAATAGCAGTATGTTCCAGTTCGGTGCGACGCTCTACAGATTTGGTGACACGAATTCCCAACTCGCGCTGAATGTTGCGAGCAATCTCTTCGCCATTAGCAAGCGCATGCTGCAGTGCCTCCATGGTTTCTGGTTTAAGCTGCGGCGGCGGAGTGGCTGCCAAAGCCGCATTTACGGCCTCATGTTGCAATGAAATCAGATCGACCAGCCCAAAATCCAACACCGAGATAACTGGGAAAAATATCGGAATGGTCAGCAATATCATTGATAGGCTGTCCATTAAACAGCCCAACAAAAGATAAAAACACAAGATCAGGATCAACACGGTCCATGGGCTATATCCTTGCCCCACGACCCATTCCGAAATTGTCTGGGGCACCTGCGTTAGCGCAAGGAACCCATTATAAAATCCTGCTCCCAGAACAATGAAAAATATCATAGCTGTTGATTTTGCCGTAGCACTAAAGCTGGCGGCCAGTGTCTTGCGCGTCAAACCCCCATTAACCCACGCAATGACAGCTGTTCCTAGGGCACCGATTGCAGCAGCCTCGGTCGGGGTGAACCAACCTAAATAGATGCCACCAACCACCACGACAAAAACGACCAGCACTGGCCACGTGCTTGCCAATGCTTTGAAGCGTTCGGCATATGGCATCCTGGGCCGGGTTCCGGCACGATCGGGATAGATGCGTACATAAATGGAAATGGCGAGCATGTATCCCAATGCCGCCAACACTCCCGGTATAAAAGCGGCTAGGAAAAGTTTGGCAATATTCTGTTCGGTTAGGATTGCATAGATCACCAATACCACTGAAGGCGGGATCAGAATACCAAGGGTGCCACCGGCTGCTAATGTTGCCGTACTAAATCCACCGGAATATCCGTAACGCTTCATCTCGGGCAGCGCCACACGGCTCATGGTAGCCGCTGTCGCCAGCGAGGATCCACAGATTGCCCCAAACCCTGCACATGACCCGATAGCGGCCATCGCAACACCACCCTTGCGGTGGCCTAACCAACCCTCTGCCGCCCGGAAGAGTGCCTGACTCATACCGCCGAGGGTCGCAAAGTATCCCATCAGCAAAAACATGGGGACAATGGACAAGCTGTAGCTGGAAAAAGTTGTATAAACCTCGGTCTTTAATCGCCCCATAGGTACCTGAGCATCACCGATAACCAATACCGTGCCGACAAAGCCTGTCACAAACATTGCAAGACCAATCGGCACCCGCAGAAAAATCAGCAGCATAAGGGATGGAAAGGACCACAGGCCGATCTCAATCGCACTCAATGGGCCGTCTCCTTGGTTTCAGGCAAAAGGTCACGACCTACAGCCACTTCTGCAACACGCATAATACCCATGTAGGTTCCAATCACCGCAGCAATGACCGCACCTATAAGGCTAAGACCAAAGGCCCACCACACCGGAAATTGTAATAAAAACGTTGTTTCACACGTACGGGCAAAAAATGTCTCGCAGCCCCGCATCTTGGACAATGTGCCCCCATACAACTGCGCCGCAATCACAATCAATACCCCTGCAAAAATCAACTCGGTTAACGCACGAAGAACCCTGTTAATTGTTTCGGACATGTAATTGGTGAAAATATCGACCGAGGCATGACCCGCAGTGATTTGGCACAGGGGCAAAAAGCAAAAAATCGCAAAGGCTATTCCCGCCTCGATCAGTTCATAATCCCCATTGACCGGTCCAACGCCCAAAGCAATCAACCAGTTCGCAAGGCCGGGAAATAAATCCTGTGCAACATCCCCATGTAAAAATGCATTCACCTCGCGCCCTACGACAGAAGCAAAGGTCAACACAACCAGGGCCGAAAGGATACATCCCCCCAGCACGGCCATTGCCTGTGACAAGCGGTACATAGCGCGATGCATCAGATCTCCTGGGGGAAAAATACAAAAAGATAGGGCACCGAGCATCAGTGCCCTATCCAAAACTGCTATCAGCCGTCGTAGGCGTCCATCAACGCACGCGCCTGATCAATCATGGCCTGACCATCAATGCCCCGAGCATTCATATCGGCAATCCAGCTGTCATAAATCGGCGCAACCGCGGCGACCCAAGGGGCCGTATCCGTAACGGTGATAATCTCGTTTCCATTCTCAACAGCCAACTGACGTGCGGGTCCATCCGCATCAGCCTGCGTGCCGCCTGCAAAGACCGAAAAATCATGACCGGATTGCGCATCAACCACCGCCTGAAGATCTGCAGGCATACTTTCAAAGGCATCTTTGTTCATCGCCAAGACGAACGTCAGCGTATAAAGCGCGGGACCTTCAAATTCGGTGTGATAATCAACCAATTCAGGTACTTTTAGCGCTGCGGTCACTTCCCAAGGAATGGTTGTGCCGTCGATTACACCTTTGGACAGACCTTCAGGTACTGCTGGAACCGGCATTCCAACCGGTGTCGCACCTGTCAGCTCAAGCAACTGGTTCACAAGCCGCGACCCACCCCGGATTTTTAGACCCTGAAGGTCTTCGACGGTTTCAACCGGCTCGGCTGTGTGGAACATGCCAGGTCCGTGCACCCACGTGCCCAGAATTTTAAGATCTGCGAACTCTCCGTCTTCCATATGTTCTTCGAACATCTGCCAGTAGGCAGAACTGGCCGCCCGCGCATCCGATACCAAGAAAGGCAATTCGAACACTTCGGTCGTGGGGAAACGGCCCGGCGTATAGCCAACAACGGTCCAAACGATGTCTGCAACGCCATCTATAGCTTGGTCCATCAACTGTGGCGGCACGCCACCTAGTTGCATGGATGGGAAACGGTCGATCTTGATGCGACCTTCCGATGCCTCTTCGACACTGTCTGCCCAAACGTCCAGCACCAGTTTAGGTACGTTGGCCTGCGCTGGCAGGAATTGGTGTAATTTCAGGGTCACGTCTTGGGCCATGGCTGTGCCAGTCATCATGGTTGTGGCAAGTAAAGCCGCACCAAGTCCCATCAGGCTCCGTCTTGTTGTCATTGTTGTATCCTCCCGGTTTCCTCTGTTTGCACTATTGAGCGAAACAAAAAGCTTTGCCAGAAAAAGATTCAGCAGCATTCAGTTCAGATGTGCGCCCAACCAAGGACCATGATGGGCCCCGGGGCGGTCCACCCGCTCGAAACCATGCGCGCCAAAGTAGTCACGCTGGCCTTGCAACATATTTGCGGTTGTGCGCGCGGTGGCGAGTGTATCGGCGTAGGCCAAAGCCGCAGACAAGGCCGGAACCGCAATGCGCGCCGCCTGCGCTGCAAGCGTTACCTTGCGCAATCCAGGCATAGTCTCATCCAACACCTTCGAAAAATACGGTGTTAATGCCAAATGCGCCTTGGGATCGGACCGCAAGGCAGTGGCCATATCATTCAGCATAGCCGATCGGATGATACAGCCTTCGCGCCAGACCTCCGCAATCTCTGGCATAGGCAAGTCCCAGCCGTTTTCGTCGCTCGCGCGGTTCAAAAGATCAAAACCCTGCGCGTAACACAGCACCTTGCCGGCGATCAAAGCGTGTTCAAGGTCGGTATCGGTGACTGCATCATGTGGCATAGATGTTGACGCAGTTGCAGCAAAACGCGCCGCGCCGCTCAATCGAAGATCACGGGCAGCGGACAGATTGCGCGCAGCCACAGCGGCTTCGATCACGGGAACCGGCACACCCAACATCTGCGCTTCGATTGCTGTCCAGCGGCCAGTCCCCTTCTGTCCAGCACGGTCAAGAATAACATCAAGCATGGGGTGGCTGGTCTCTGGATCTGTCGCTGCGGCGACTTTACCAGAAATCTCGATCAGATAGCTTTGTAATGCGCCATCATTCCAACTGACAAAGCGTGTCGCAATCTGGGCTGCAGTTTGACCTTGGCCGTCACGCAGTATGCCGTAGGCCTCTGCGATCAGCTGCATGTCGGCATATTCGATTCCATTATGCACTGTTTTGACAAAATGTCCCGCACCGCCGGAACCCATCCATGTCGCGCAGGGCGTGTCTTCGTACTTGGCAGAGATTGCAGTCAAAATATGGGCCACGCGATCCCAGGCAGATTTCGGACCACCACCCATGATCGACGGGCCAAACCTCGCGCCCTCTGCTCCGCCCGACACACCGATACCAAGAAATGGCCAGCCTTCTTTTTCGGCGAGGGCCGCGCGTCTCGCACTGTCATGGAAATTGGCATTACCGGCATCAATAATCAAATCATCATCGTCCAGGAATGGCCGTAAGGCCGCAATCTGGGCATCAACAGCAGGGCCAGCTGGCACCATCAGCAAAATATTACGCGGTCTTTCAAGGGCCTGAACAAAATCCTCTAGCGCAGCTGCAGCGACGATGTTGTCTGCTAACGCTCCGGCCTCGACCATAAACTCATCAATGCGTGAAGCCGTGCGATTTGTCACCGCCACTTGGAAACCGTTATCGGCAATATTCATTGCCAGCATGGCGCCCATGGTCCCCAATCCAAGCACCCCAATTTCAGCTTTTGACATAACGTGCCCTTTTTGGTTAGCGGTAACATCCCTAGATTTTTTGTCTGTCGCAGAAATTGTCAAGAGACACCAGCGCAAAGCCTACAAAAGGTCTCTGCATATTGAAAATCAATTCCCAAGCAAAACTTTTGCGGGATTCGTACAGGTCTGCATATCTCAGTCATATTCGCAGCACGAACTTTCCTGATTTCAACTTGGGCAAAACAACGCCCGTCACAATGACAGACACCCGCATGATCATCGTCGCAGCGCTCATTCATTGGCGCCCTATTCAGGTGCGCTTTCGGAGCCTAAGGTAATCGCTATGAGTGCTCCAAAGCCAAAAGATACATCCCACTTCGTTGCTCAAGACCCTAAAAAGATAAACCACTTGATCGGATATCCCAACACAATCCAGTCCCGCATGTTTTTCTTGTTTTTTTGAGTCCAAAAGCGGTTTGAGAGAAAATTATGGCGCTTTATCAAAAAATGCGACTTTTTCTTTTGGTTTGGGGCTGGTGTCAGTTGGTGACTTTACTACATGTCTGTCCAGCATGCGTGTGAATAATGCCGTCCCAACAAACAAACATCTGGAGCCCTATATGTCCGACACACCCGAATACGTTCCTCCCAAAGTCTGGACATGGGAACAAAAAAGCGGCGGTACCTTTGCCAACATCAACCGACCTATTGCCGGGGCCACCCATGACAAGGACCTACCCGTTGGCAAGCACCCCTTTCAGCTTTACAGTCTTGGGACACCCAACGGTGTAAAAGTCACCGTTCTGTTCGAAGAGCTTTTAGCGGCTGGTGTGACCGAGGCCGAATATGACGCCTGGCTGATCAATATTGGCAATGGCGACCAATTCGGCAGTGGCTTCGTAGACATTAATCCAAACTCCAAAATCCCTGCTTTGTTGGATCGTTCAGGACAGACACCGGTTCGTATTTTCGAATCTGGCGCAATACTGATGCACCTTTCGGAAAAGTTTGGAAAGTTCTTACCATCAGATCCAACCCAAAGGCCCGAAATGTTGAGCTGGCTGATGTGGCAAATGGGAAGCGCGCCCTATCTCGGCGGTGGCTTTGGGCATTTCTATGCATATGCGCCATATAAAATGGAATACCCGATCAACCGGTTCGCGATGGAAGTCAAACGCCAGTTGGATGTTCTGGATCGCAATCTGTCCACACGCGAATTCATGATCGGGGATGACTATACGATTGCTGATATCGCAATCTGGCCTTGGTATGGAAATCTTGTCTTAGGAAAACAGTACAATGCTGGCGAATTTCTAGACGTTGAAAGCTATGTCAACGTCAGACGCTGGGCAGAACAGTTACTCGATCGCGTACCAGTCCAGCGCGGCCGAATGGTCAACCGTGGCGTAGGTGATCCATCTGAGCAATTGCTGGAACGCCATGATGCGAGTGACTTCGACACCAAAACCCAAGACAAGATCATGGCAGCCAAAGAACAGGTGTCCTGAAAATTTAAGTGATACGCGGGACCATAACGCGGTGATGAACGTGGCGGTCACGCCCCAAAAAACCGGTCGCAACCGCGATCGGTTGCATTTGGGGGTCCCTCGATGGGGCCACCCGAATGCATTTTCTTTCAGCCCAGCTTGGACAAAAGTGCAGCCAAAGCTTTGGTATCCGAGGGCTCTGCGGGGGCACAGCGGCTTTTGAACAGGGTGGCCTGTGATCGCAAAACGGGTGGGTCCTTGAGAATCTTGAGGTGATTGGCCCGTAACGTTTCCCCTGTCGACGTAATGTCTGCAATCGCCTCGGCGGTCAAATTCTTGACCGTGCCTTCCGTCGCCCCTTGACTGTCCACAAGCCGGTAATCAGCAACACCAGCAGAATGCAGGTATCCCCGCACAAGCCTGTGGTATTTTGTTGCTATTCTCATGCGGAAACCATGCTGCGCGCGAAAGGCCGCTGCGGCCCCATCCAAATCATCCAACGTATCAACGTCTACCCAAGCCATCGGCACGGCGACAATCAGATCTGCGAAACCAAAGCCCAACTCTGCTAACGGCTCCACCTTCTTCTCCCAACCAACAAGCTTTTCGCGAACCAGGTCGGTCCCGGTCACGCCCAGGTGGATTTGTCCACTTGCCAGTTCGCGCGGAATTTCTGCGGCAGACATCAAAACAAGATCGACGCCGTCTACACCTGTCACAGCACCCGCATACTCCCGATCTGATCCGGTTCGCGAAAGATGGACATTGCGGGTTGCAAACCACTCGAATGTCTTTTCCATCAATCGACCTTTAGATGGCACGCCCAGCTTGATTGTCATGCTGAGCTCCTGCGGATCTGCAACAAGATGTCAGGACGCAACACACCACCCACAGCCGGAATGCCCTCTCCACTCAGAGACAAACGTGCGCACAACGCATCATACCGCCCGCCTGTCGCAAGGGCTGGGACATCGGGGGTGTTCAATGCGGTCAATCCAAACACAAAACCACCATAATATTCCATTGTTGTGCGCCCGTAGCTGGCTTCAAATCCGATTTCATCCAATGGTAAACCGCGTTCATCCATGGCATCAATACGGCGCCTTAATCCATCGACAGCTCCTGAGATCGATGGCAGATCAACCGCAATTTCACGAAGATGTGCTAATGCAACAGGGCATGTTTCCCGCACCTCAAGAAGCGTGGTCAACAACTCAACTTCTGTTGCAGAGATTGGCGCAGTCGCGGCATCAACGCGCAAAGCCTCAATTCGGACAGCAACCTCTGATTGACTGCGCAGCCCGATATCCTCAAATCCATGTACCAATGGGTTCGGTTCCGCAAGTAAGCCTTTTCGGGTCTTTGGTATTGGCATAACGCCAGCATAACGATCCAGTAAGTTCCGAAACCGTCTTGGTCGCCACAAATGACGCATCAATGCATTTTTGCGCGCATCGCTTGTGCGCAGTCCCGAAACGGCGGCAGACAGGATCGACAAATCTCCTGTCGCCGCGCGTACTGGAATATCGGCCAGTGCATTATAGAGGGTCGCAAAAACCTCGGCATCAGCCGCGGCAAGATCAGATCCATCAAAGACCTCATAACCAACCTGCAGATACTCTGACGGGCGCTCCGGGTTCTCTTCTTGCCGACGAAAGACTTCACCCGCATAGGTATACCGCGCTGGCGTTGCCCCGTGGACCATATGCATCTGGACCACCGGTACGGTAAAATCGGGACGAAGCATAATTTCACCCCGTGCAGGATCATTCGACACATAGGCGCGCGTGCGAATATCCTCTCCGTATAAATCAAGCAGGGTCTCGGCTGGCTGAAGGATCGCACATTCCACCACCTGTGCGCCCTGCCCAGCGAACCTGTCCCGTAATCGTAAAGCTTCGGTCCGAATCTGGCTTGGATCTGTCATTCGTAAAGGTCCAAAATTTCCTTTACCCGCGCAACAAGGTCGGTGCGGGGAACTGTATACTGGGATGGGCGTTCTTTCCATTCCTCCAGACTGGCGTCAGCAGCCAATCTGGAACCTAATATGAGATCCTTGATTTGCACGACGCCTTGCGCCTGTTCATCTGCGCCCTCGATCACAGCAACAGGGGCCGCGCGTTTATCGGCGTATTTTAACTGATTGCCAAAATTCTTGGGGTTCCCAAGATAGACTTCTGCCCGGATCCCTGCCTGACGCAACTCGGCCACCATAGTCTGATAATCGGCCATTCGATCCCGATCCATCACTGTCACAACAACCGGACCTTTCTCCGCGTTGTCTATCCTTCCTTTTTCGCGCAGGGCTGCCAGCAAACGGTCGACGCCAATGGACACACCCGTTGCCGGAACAGCCTGTCCAGTGAAACGTTTGACCAGATCATCATAGCGCCCCCCCCCCGCGACCGAACCAAACTGCCTTTTGCGTCCTTTATCGTCCAGGATTTCAAAGGTCAGTTCTGCCTCGTAGACGGGGCCGGTGTAATAGCCCAGCCCTCGCACGACCGAAGGATCAATTATGATCCGATCAGGCCCATATCCACCAGCGGCCAAAAGTTCGGCGATCTGACGAAGTTCCGCGATCCCCTCTGCTCCGGCGACACTGTTACCCACAGCGCTGGTCAGATTTGTCAAAGTCGTATCAAGCGAGCCCGACCCTGACGTCAAAAACGCGACAACCGGATCTGCTTGTTCCTGGGACAAGCCGACACCGTCTATATAGGCACCCGAGGCATCCAGCCGTCCCTTGCCTAGCAAATCGCGTACGCCAGCCTCCCCGACCTTATCAAACTTATCAATCGTGCGCAGGACTGCATCACGCTGCGCAGCATTATCTAATGCCATACACTCGAGCACACCGTTCAAAACCTTGCGGTTGTTCACCCGAATAAGATAGTCGCCACGCGGAATACCGACCTCTTCCAGTGTGTCTGCAAGCAAGGCGCAGATCTCTGCATCGGCAGCTATGCTTGCAGCACCAACAGTATCCGCATCACATTGATAGAACTGGCGATACCGACCCGGCCCCGGCTTTTCGTTCCGCCAGACAGGCCCCATGGCGTACCGTCGATAAGGGGTCGGTAAATCATTGCGATGCTGCGCATAAACACGTGCCAGAGGCGCAGTCAGATCATAGCGCAGAGCAAGCCAGTCACCTGCACCATCTTCATCCGATTCCTGCCACGCAAACACGCCCTCGTTCGGCCGGTCCACGTCAGGCAGAAACTTTCCCAACGCCTCAACGGTTTCAACACCGGCACTTTCCAGCGCATCAAAACCGTATCGATGATACACTTCAGCTATCTTTTGAAGCATGTCATTGCGTTGCGTCACCTCGGAACCAAAATAATCACGGAAGCCTTTCGGCGTCAGTGCCTTTGGACGAGGAGCTTTTTTCTGCTTGGCCATGGCGGGGCCTCCGGGCAAGAGGGGGTCTGTTCGTTGCGCGCTGATCTAACCCGTTCCCCGCAAAGGAGCAACCGCACGGCTGTTCGTCAGATAAACATCATCTAAATTTGGCTGGCCCATCACAGAATTTTTACAAAGAGCCAAACTGGCAAAAAGTCCATGCAGGGCTGTCACCAAAAATGCCTAGCAGAACTGCATAAACTGCAATCCAGCAATCAGACCCATAGATAGCCCTTTTGAAAGAAGCTCGTCCGGTATAAAAATGATGTATCAACCGCAACACACGTGTGGTTATTCGAAAAGCTGAAACAAGAAAATGACAGACCTAGAACTACTCGAAGAGAAAATATCACATCTTCAGCGAATGGTAGACGACCTGTCAGACGCTGTTGCGCGTCATACAGGCGAAGTTGATCGCCTGAACCGTCACATTGACTTGTTGATGGAACGTGAGGCATCCCGCGAAGCCGAGGGCGGCGGCGGCATCATACTAGCTGACGAGCGCCCACCCCACTACTGACGCGCACGCAACCGATCCGACAGTTTCAGGGTCATGCGACTTGCCGTTGTTTCGAACAGGGGGGGAATAAAGGCGTGGATCAAAGCTGCCAGACCGGCCAACAGCAAAATGCTGGAAAATCCCAAGGCAAAGCGCATGTGACTGAAATAGGTTTCTCCGACCGAGGCCGGGTGGCTACGAAAACTGGTGAAAAAACGGGGTATCGCATGCATTGGACAAACTCCTTCAACCTCTCTTGAAGGTATACCGTATGTGAGATATTTTTTGCCCAATATAGTCGACATTCGGCGCTAAAACTGAGAAAATATCCCAACCATGACCGAAATTTTAGACGAAATAGACATTCGAATTTTGAGTGTTCTGCAAAACGATGCCGCGCTCAGCATGGAGGCATTGGCGGATCAGGTACATCTGTCACGGAATGCATGTTGGCGCCGGGTCAAGGCGCTCGAGGTTTCGGGCGTTATTAGCAGTCGCGTTGCTTTGCTTGACCCCAATGCCGTTGGATTGGGCCTTACAGTGTTCGTCATGGTGCGTACGAACAGACACGATCCTGAGTGGCTCGCCAATTTCAAGACCGCCGTTCAACTGTTTCCCGAAATTCAGGGCGCGCACCGTATGAGCGGTGATCTGGACTATGTGCTGCGCGTTCGGGTCCGCGATGTAGGCGATTATGACCGGTTTTATCAGCGGCTGATAGCCCGCGTGGAACTGGCCGATGTTTCGGCCAGTTTCGTGATGGAAGACCTCAAGGACACAACTGCTTTACCGATATGATCATTCGGCTGCCCGCCGTGGCAGAACCCAATCAGGACGCAGAAAATGACACGTGTATCCATGGGGGTATCTTTGCAGATAGTCTTGATGCTCGGGCTCCGCTTCCCAGAAATCTGAAACGGGTTCAACCTCTGTGACAACCCGACCCGGCCAAATACCCGATGCTTCGACATCGGCAATTGTATCCCGCGCACAGTCCTCTTGCTCGGTATTTACATAGTAGATTGCCGATCGGTAGCTTAGGCCACGATCATTACCTTGCCGATTCAAGGTAGTGGGATCGTGAATTTGGAAAAAAAACTCGAGCAGGCGACGATAGCTGATGACCGATGGATCAAAGATGATTTCGATACCCTCGGCATGGGTTCCGTGGTTTCGATACGTTGCGTTTGGAACGTCACCACCAGTATAGCCAACACGCGTTGCATGCACGCCCGGCAATTTACGGATCAACTCTTGAACGCCCCAAAAACAACCGCCAGCTAGCACTGCACGTTCCGTCATACCACATCCTCCACCTGATCAATGAATGCCCCGTATCCTGTGTCTACCATATCGTCACGGTGGATAAATCGTAAGCTGGCGGAATTGATGCAATACCTCAACCCACCCCGATCTCGCGGTCCATCGGGAAACACATGTCCCAGATGACTGTCGCCATGTAACGATCGCACCTCGGTTCTGATCATACCGTGTGTGACATCGCGATGCTCGGTGACATGTGTCTCATCAATCGGTTTGGTAAAGCTGGGCCAACCACAACCGCTGTCGTATTTATCAGAAGACGCAAACAGCGGCTCTCCGGTGACAACATCGACATAGATACCGGGAGCCTTGTTTCCGAGGTATTCTCCAGTTCCCGGACGTTCTGTACCGCTTTCTTGCGTGACATAATACTGCTCTGGCGTGAGCGCTGCGACAGCCTCGGGGCGACGTTCATATTTTGCCATTGGATCCTCCGAATGTCCGAATAGGTCTTTAGATGGGGGGAAAATCATCAAAAGCAAACCTCCATTCACACAAAAGCGTCATGATGCCTGCCTCAAAGAGCACGAAAAGCAGCTAATGATGGCGTGCTGCTATGAGCTTGGGAATAGCGGCCCGGGTCCGTTCAAGCGCTGTACCGTGCTTTTCCAAAAATGCGGCAATTGCAGATGGATCGGTGGTGTGCGGCGTTGTAAGCGCGTCCAGCAACGTTTTCTCGGTGACTTGAGTACAAACGCCAGCGGCAATTGCATCCTCAACAGGATAAAGCACAGCCCAGATCAATGGTCCGACAAGAACAGGTTTTCCCATTGCCAGCGTTTCTATGATATTATGCGATGTTTTTGCAAACCCGCCACCGATGAGAGCCCGGTCACACAATCCGAGATAAAAATACATCTCGCCCAAGCTGTCGCCAAACAAAACGTCACACTCAGGGATGTCACCCGATGGTGCAAGGTCGTCCCCAAGCAACTCACTGCGCCGCACCATGGACAAACCTGCATTTTTAATCATCACCGCAATCTCATCAAACCGTTCAGGACGGCGTGGTACGTAGACAAACAGGGGTCGTGGCCCAGATTGCAGGAGAGCTTTCTGGATGGTTTCGATCATCAGGGCGTCTTCGCCTTCGATCACACTTGATAGCGTCACAACTGGACGGCTACCCGCCAGCTTCGGGCGCAATGACACTGCAGCGGCTATCATCTGCGGGGGGATAGGCTGCTGAAATCGTAACTCTCCCGTCACAGCCACATTGGTTTGCCCGCACTCTCTAAACTGGCCCGCCTGCATATCATTCTTGACCATTACACCGGTAAAACCCGGTACAACATCCCGCAAACTCAGCCATTTCGTCTTGGCACGCTCATAGCTACGTTTGGGGTATTGTCCGTTACACAACATCAATGGAACCCCGGCTTTACGTGCCGCCATGATCATTCCCGGCCAGAATTCGACCTCCATCACCAGTCCGTATTCCGGACGGAAGGCATCAAAAAATCTACGAAATGCCGCGCCATAGTCAAACGGAACCCAGACCACCGACATCTGACCCGAAGAAATTTCAGGGCCAAACGCTTTGTGTGCTTCGCGCCGGCCTGCGGGTGTAAAATGCGTTGTGACGACATGATTGCCATCGTCAAGCAGAGAACGCACCAGTGGCACCGCGCTGCGCATCTCGCCGAGTGATACAGCATGCACCCAGATATGCCGCCTCCCACGCGGGGTATGTCGACCGAAACGCTCCGGAAGATTATACCCATAATCTGCATCTTTTTTGGCGCGCTTCCGGATGTAGGCGACGGCAAAAGGCCAGCCAATCGCCCAAAGCAACGCGTAAAGCGCCAAAAACAATCGCAGTTTGAAAGAAGGAAAAGCCATCAACTTGGTGAATTTGGGATCAAATCCAGCAGGCTTTGACATAAATCGTTCATTTGGTCTAGCCGCGCATTACGTGCTGCCTGACCTCGATGACTTAGCGGCTCTAAAATCTCCGACGTCAGCAGGTCAGCCAGTTCATTTGGTTCATTTACAAGCCTTGCGGCATCAGCAGCCGCCAGTGCGGCGTAGTCTTCTGTAAAATTTGCTGTTCGCGGACCGTGCAGGACCGCAGCCCCCAGCGCCAGAGGTTCCCATGGGTTATGACCTTCGGTGGGTCCATTGGTCCCTCCGACATAGACGACTTTTGTAAGCTTGTACCAAAGACCCATCTCTCCAAATGTGTCAGCTACATAAACTTGGGGCGTCATATCAGACCCTTGACTACGCTGTGCAACAGTCAAATCTGCATTGGTAACATTTTGCGCGATTTCAGCCCCACGCTGCGCCTGACGCGGCACAAGGATCAAAAGCGCATTTGGATCTCGTGCCAACACTGCTTTATGGGCTAATATTGCAAGCTCTTCATCTTCGGCATGCGATGAGCCAACAACCCAGGTAAATCGTCCTGCCAACGCGTTTTTCAATCCAACAAACATATGCGTATCCACTAACAGTGGAGGCGCAATAACCTTGAGCGATCCGTCGACCTTAACCTTAGGAGCACCCAAATCACGCAAATGTAGCGCCGTCAGGTCGTCTTGTGCCGATATCAAAGCAAATCGCGACAGGATGTCCACATAGATTGGCCGGAAACGGGACCTGCGAGCATGGGCGTCTGCATTCATACGAGCGTTGACCAAAACCAAAGGCACGCCGCGGAGATCTGACCGTGTCACCAATCCGGGCCACAGATCCTGTTCTGACCAGACTGCCAGATCGGGACGCCAGTGATCAAGAAATCGCTTGCTGGCTCCGGGCAAATCAAATGGCATGAATTGATGACGCGCCTGAGGTGGCAAATCACGTGATAAAATTTCACCTGAGACACGCGTTCCAGATGTCACAAGGAAACTGAGGTCTTTGCGAACAGACAACCTTTCGATCAAGCCGCGCAAAGCGAGGGCCTCGCCGAGACCTACAGCATGCAGCCAGACCAACCGGCCCTCAGGACGTTCTGCCATGGCGCGACCCATTTTTTCAGGCCAGCGCTGCGGGTGCTCCTTCAGCTTGCGGCGGCGTTTCCACAAGTGAATTGGCATGAACGGTTCCAATAGACATGTCAAAGCCATGTAGGCGCGCAAGGCTATACCCGGTGAACGAGCCCGATGAATCTGATCAAATTTGGTGCTCACAAACATACCAGCTTGTCTCAATAAAGAGTGTTGTCTTACTTCGATAATCAGGCAAGGAAAACCTATTGTATGGGCAAACCATGACGGTCATGACACATAAGACTACTTTTTTGGCGGCGCGGTCTTATCTTTCAGCAGATATGCAGCCACTTACCCCGGGCAAAGCCGGGCAACTTAGCATGCAATTTGTGGGTCATCTTGCGTTCACAACCATCTGGCACTGCCAAGACCATATTGGATTTCATACATTCCCGAACCCATTAACGCCAAGCTTGCACTCGATCCAACACCATCACATCCGCGAATAATAAATTTGGACGGGTCAAGAAATAGCGCTGTGTTGACACGGCGAACCCCATTGCAAGGGTTGGCATCAACCATTAAGCCGGGACTTGTCAGCGGTTAGGCTGTTTTCATGATCAGCCTTGGCTCTGCTTTGTTAACGACGGTCTGTGACGGCTACCTTGTGCTACTGGGGTCAGTCCTTTTTAAAAAATACCTGGATCGGACCTTCAGCAGATCCTCAAACAATATAGTATCTCGTTAAAACGGCTGACCCTGGAATGTAATCTCGAGTATATCGCGATCATATAGACACCGTCTTGTTTGTTCTGGGCGCGGGCGCGGACCTTATGCCATTAACTGGAAATATCGTATCCAGTCTTGAAAGGCTTGGTCTCGCTGCCAAAGACATAACACATCTAAGGTGCAGTTACGTGTGAGATACCTTATCTGCTAACTATCTTTTCTCTGGGTGCCTCTTAAGGCGGCTTTGCGTTGTGAGCGCCATAGGGCCTGTGGAAATTGTAAAGGCGCTCCCTTTTTACCAGTTTTCCTGGGGATCGACATCACCTTTATGGCTAATCACTGGTTTTACCCAACAAGTGATAAAGCCAATCAGGCACAGTATACATCATGCCTCGATCAGAGGTAACTCAAAACCGGTCTTATGGGTGACATTCGGACACGTAAACCTTTGATCTGGTAAAATGACCCCTAGCGCTGTCACCTATCAGTCAGTCCCGAAAATCGTATTGCCCTGTCACATCACTTTTGGAAACGCGTTTATCCCGCAAGCTTGCTTCAGAAAATAAGCTTAACGCTCTTTGGTAGTTATCGATGTGCAATGCCGATCAGCCAAGCAGTATCCAGTCCTCGGATAAGACAACCGAAAGGACCCATGTTTAGCGCTTGCAGTGTCACTTGCGGTATTTGCAGTTCATAAATGGCAATCTTTTACAAAAAGCCCCAATTCAACCATAGTTTGACTATTTTTTCCGTTTTCCCGTTGACCTTTTTTTACGGACGTCATCTCTATATGTCCTTGCATACCAAGTTTGAGAGCCCCAATGACCGATTTCTTACTGCTTGCTTTTATCTTTCTGTGCGCAGGAGTCGTTGCCGTTCCCATCGCAAGCCGATTGGGTTTGGGGTCTGTGCTGGGGTATTTGATCGCAGGGATTGTGATCAGTCCAATTTTGTCTGTGCTGGGCGTTGATGTCATATCCATCCAGCACTTTGCCGAATTTGGCGTGGTTATGATGCTTTTCCTTGTTGGGTTGGAACTGGAGCCCGAAAAACTGTGGCAAATGCGATCAAAGCTTCTGGGTCTTGGTGGTGGACAGGTCGGCATAACCACGATTGCGGTCATGGGGATCGCAATCCTTTTGGGCCTTCCGTGGATGCAGGCTCTGGCTGTGGGTATGGTGTTGGCGCTCAGTTCGACTGCAATTGTTTTGCAAACGCTCAACGAAAAAGGTCTGATGCGGTCAGACGGCGGACAATCCAGCTTTTCTGTTCTACTATTCCAGGACATCGCCGTGATCCCGATGTTGGCATTGCTGCCTTTGCTCGCCATGCCGGAATTGGCAGACCTCGCGAGCGACGCCGCGCATGGTGATGCAAGCCATGGCCATGACACTCACAGCGATGGACATGGTCACGACGACGGGCATGGCAGCGGACTAAGCCTTGTGGACGGGCTGAATGGATGGCAACGGACGTTAGTAACATTAGCAGCCGTTGCGACCGTAGTGTTTGTCGGCAACTACCTGACACGTCCTATCTTCCGCTTTATCGCTCAGGCCGGGTTAAGGGAGTTGTTTACCGCCGCTGCGCTGATGATGGTTGTGGGTATTGCATTGCTTATGACTCTGGTGGGCGTCTCGGCTGCTTTGGGCACATTCATTGCTGGCGTCGTACTCGCCAATAGCGAATATCGACACGAACTGGAAAGTGACATTGATCCTTTCCGGGGTCTGTTGCTGGGACTGTTTTTCATGACTGTAGGGGCTGGAATCAACTTTGGCCTGCTATATCAGAACCTGTACACCACCATTGGGCTGACTGTAGGATTAATCGCCCTGAAGGCTTTGGTGCTGGCGGTTTTGGCCCTAGTGTTTAAGCTACGCGGGGCAGACAAATACCTGTTTTCCCTCGGGCTGGCGCAGGCCGGGGAATTCGGCTTTGTTCTTCTCTCGTTCACTGTTGCCAGCAACGTCCTACCAACTTGGCTATCTGACCAGCTCTTGTTAGTCGTGGCTTTGTCGATGCTGCTGACGCCAGGCCTGTTTATTCTATACGACAGGGTGATCGCCCCAAGTTTTGCGAGCACAACAGACGGGGACGCAGACAATATCACTGAAACCGGCAGCGTCATCATTGCCGGCGTTGGCCGGTTTGGCGGTGTTGTAAACCGTATGCTGTTACGGGCGGGCTACAAAACCGTGGTCATCGA
Organism: Roseivivax sp.; assembly: GCA_038138625.1. Lineage (GTDB taxonomy): Bacteria > Pseudomonadota > Alphaproteobacteria > Rhodobacterales > Rhodobacteraceae > JAQXDR01. The sequence continues at coordinate 48,556 of JAYQEA010000001.1, read as the reverse complement.
TTTTTCCGCGCAACAGTTAGAAATGCTACGTACACTTGGTCTACGCGCCTATTTTGGTGATGCAACCCGCCCTGATCTGCTAGAAGCAGCAGGTGTCCGAGAGGCGCGCATGGTTGTCGTTGCAATTGATGAGCAAGACAAAGCGACAGAAATGGTGCGCTACATCCGGCATAACTATCCCCATGTGCATGTCGTAGCACGGGCAATGAACCGTCATCATGTTTATGAATTATTTGCAGCCGGATGTCGCGACATCATTCGGGATACTTTTGACAGTTCTGTCAGGGCAGGTCGATCTGCGTTTGAAGCTTTAGGAATACCTAAAGAAGAAGCCGCCAAAATGGCAGATGGATTTGTTCAAGATGATCAGACCAGCATGATCGTGGTCTCAGAGAGCTTCGATCCTGACATCCCCGCGATGGAAAACGATGAATACCTCGAAAAAGTTCGCGAAATTCTCAAAATCCAAGAGGATATGCTGGCCGAAGGGGCAAGCTTTGGCGAATTGGGTAAACGGTTAAAAGACCGGGGCATGGATCCAGACGAGATTATTGCACGGTTCCGACGCGAAGCCGCCGAAAACACCGAACAAGGCTGATCAAGCTTCCCAACAATTGCGCCTAAACTGGCTCGTTCGTTGGACATAGGCGCACATAAAACGGGACAATATAAACCAGATCATGGTATTCAGGGCCAATGGAAAGGGCGAAAATCATGCCCAAGAGGCCGTTCAACGGCAACCGACGTTGTTATTTCTTAGTCGGGGTCTTCAAAAAATGCTGAGAACTGTTCCAAAATAACCGGTTAATCCGTACAGATTTCTCAATATATTTTAAGATTAGAACTTCTTTTTACATAGATTCAATATCTTAGAATATAAACTTCTGTGTAGTATCTGCATAATACCACCGTTTTCTTTTCCGCTGTTACACCTTTGGCGGAGGAGAAAACATGACCAAGCTTGTACATAGTATGATTAGGGTTCTTGATGAATCCACTTCGATAAAGTTCTACCGCGACACGTTTGACCTAGAGGTGGTTGATCGACTGGACTTTGACGGCTTTACACTCGTTTACATGGCACTGCCTTCGTCCACCTTCGAACTTGAACTCACAATAAACAAGGACCGTAAAACGCCATACGATTTGGGAGATGGGTATGGCCACATCGCACTTGTTGTAGATCATCTCGAAGACGCGCATGCCAAAGCTAAAAGCGCGGGATCCGATCCCGGCGATATCGTAGATTTCCGCCGGGGCGGCGAACGTGTCGCTCGGTTCTTTTTTATTAAGGACCCGGACGGATATCAAATCGAAGTCATCCAAAAGGGCGGTCGGTTTAAATGACAAACCGCGCGCTTAAGGGCCATCTGTCAACGTCCCGCCGGAACTTTATCAAAGCTGGCCTGATCTCGGGCGCTTTGGCCGTCAACATAAATTGGCCATCTGTATTGGCCGCTCAACAAACTAAGGGAGAAGAATCCATGTTGTTTCATCTAGATTTTCACGTCGAGTATTCGGCAGAGATGTCTCAAAACGACCTGTTCGATGTCTGGGCTGAAGAGGCCGGCGTCGCATTGGGGGCAAAGGATGCAGGCGTTGTTGTAGATCTTTGGAAAGTTGTCGGAGAGCGCCGCGTCATCGTGATTGCAAAAGTGGACAGCATGGAGATGCTTGATCAAATCTTGCTCGATCTTCCAATCATGCAGAAAATGGGTCAACATGTTCAGGTAAACGTGTCGGCACTCAGAACTTATGAAGGCTTTGCCGCCGACGTAAAAGAACGCGTTGGTCGTTGAAAATAGGGAGACGCCCCCATGTGCCAGTTATTTATAGATGCTGATACCGCTCTTTGGGCGTCTCAAACCCGGTCATTCCGAATGGATGGGATGGTCACGAGTGTCCGACTGGAGGACATGTTTTGGCGCACCCTCGAAACGATCGGTGCCCGAGACGATTTAACAGTCCCACAGCTTTTACATCGCCTGTACAATGAAAGTCTTGATGCAGGTCACGATATCGGAAACTTTACATCTTTTCTAAGGGTGTGCTGTTTGCGTTTCATAGACCTTCAGCTGCGCGGTCTGATACCGACGGAAGAGCGGGTTAAGCTTTCCCAGCTTCCAGCCACCGATATTTTGTCACTTGAAAATATTGCTCGTGTAAAATCGGGTCCAAGGCTGTCATAGAAGCCGTCATGTGAATTTGTGACTTGCGGTGTTAGGGTCTTTGGCCGACCATCGGAGTACAATGAGGACCGCGATGAGGGTCCAGTTTGCCTAGTAACGACAATCGGTTTTGGCATGCAGCGCGGCTGCGCCCTTGAAAGCCTTGCGCTTTGCGAGGCAGTTCTCGGCGGAGTGTAGTCATCGACGTCTTAGTCTCACTGGTATTTGCGGTTTGATTTTCGCAGGAGCGCCGAGACCGCGCCCTGCTCATTCAATTCTTCAGACAGCAAGTCGGCGTCAAATGCGGTGTCAGTCCGCCATGCACGTGATGGCCCGAGACTTGGTCCCCATTTCGCGCCAGACGCCGCCTGATAAGCCGCGGTGAAGGTACTTCCGATGAGTGCTAATTAAATATCTGGGGCGTCGCTTATGGAATTGAAAAAACTTAAAACCACCCTTCCGAATCCATCTTTCGAGAGCACTGCAACTGGCTTTTGCAATTAACAAAAGCGCGCGCCACGACGAAGCTGTCAGAACACCTCGCTCAAAAACAGACGCATATCCTTTGCCGTGGCCCTTGCATCTCTGGCCTTGCCCGGAACAGGTGCCTGAGACCGCAGTCAAACGCGATCCAACACCAAAAACTGCAGTGCTTCTGGTCAAACCTCTAATTTGGAAGCTCGACGCAGAATTTGGACCGAATGGAAATCCTGACTGTCCAAAACCCGAACAGAACCCTATGTCCGCACTTGCTATCCACTTGGCTGGGCAAAGGTTAATGACATTGCGAGGAAAAGTCATTCTCCTGCACTTTCGAGTTCTTCAACCTAAGACTTGGAGCCTTCTGTTAAATTTCGGCAATAGAAATATATCACAGAAATGTAAAAACGCATGAGGCACTGCTTGGCACAAAAGCTAACGTCACGCAGGCAGCGTGTAGACAATTGTTAGCTACATGATAACAGGTGCATGTGTTTTAACACACGCGTTTACGACAAGCCAAACGCGACCAGTGCTTTGCAGATCTCTGAGCTTCAATCAAAAACCAAACAAAATTAAATGTTTCTCTCTTTTCATCAGCAAGGATATGGCCTGACCATACCGGTTTCTCAATCGGGGTATTTTGAACTATTGCGCCATAATTACTGTCAATCTGCATTCAAAACTGCCCCAGTATGATCATTTATAATTGACCCGCCTCGGGGTTGGCTTTGCTTTTTCCGGTTCAGAATTTCGTTTGAAGTGTGCCTCGGGCCAAACGGAAAGATGTGTTGCCAGTCTCGATAATGCTGGTGGTTTCCGTCAGTTTTCTGGCCGGGTGAAAGAGCGATGACCATAGGGCTCGGGGAACGGATGATAGCCAAGGTCATCGATGATCGTACTCTCAAGTGCCACTCGTTGCATGATGATCTTTTTGGTTTTCCCTCAGCCCACTCTGCAATGAGGCCACTGATCGCACCGACGAGATTATAGAAACGAACCCGCTTGCTACCATTGATGGGATTGATCCCAAACGCGATGGATATCTGCGTTTTGCGGTGTGAGTTCAGCAAATCAGGCTCGATAGAATGCAGGGTTTGACCCGCTTGCCACGGCTTGCCTGCGCCAAAGACCCCAAGAGCCCTATCCCCGACACGCTTTCACTCGCCGCGTCCTCCGGCGTTGCGCCTGGCCGGGTCGCAAATATCTCTCTTTTTGGTTGTGCTTTATTCTGGATCAAGAGCCGGAGCAAGTGCTTCAGGTTCTCTTTGAAATTGTTATAAAAGGATCTAAGTTCACCAATGCTCTGCCTCTCCTTGCAGCCAGCATGAAGCCGCCAATATCAATCGCATGGCGATCTGCGCACAAGGGACAGAGCCGCCAGTCCGGTTCAATAATCCCTGCGATGCATTCCAAATGACAGGACCGTGGTCCCGGATCGGATTTATGTTTTGCGTGTTTGGGTCCGAGAGGATCACTCGCTCTATCCCCGTTATGTACAACGACCATAGCCGTCCCGATATCTTCAAGCGCCAATTTCAATTGGCCAGCACGAGGATCTTCTGATTTTTTGCCACACAAAGCGCGCTTAATGTCTAGAACCTGATTTCCGGCCGTTCACTGCCAATGTTATTGCAGACATCGCGGTCTTCTGAGACCAGACAGATTGCCTTCAAAGCATCAACATCATGGGGGAGATCTCTGACCAAGACACCGCAAATCCAAAGCCCGAACGCCGCCACAAAACACGGAATGAGCTTTTCTGAAGCAATTGCCCAAGGGTGCTAGGCGCACGGTAAATCGCAGTGTTTATGTCAGCCGAAGAGCCGGCAGATATAAACACATCTTAAACAATTCACACCATAATCAGAGCGCCATAGGTCCATGATTGCGATCCAAGCCAATCGATGACGCTTTGCAGTTTCAAGACCGATGACAAACCAAAAAGATCCAGCAAAAACGCTGCAAGCTTCTACCTTTTTTCTGCGGTATCGACCAAACCGTACAGCCAATGTGGCTTGGATAATATTGTCGCGATGCTATGGCTTGAATACGGATCTCGGAAAACCGTCCGATTAATCTGGCGCGAGACAAGTTGGCGTCCTTATTTTCTCTGTACGGGAGAGGTTCGTCCTCCAAGACATTCGAGCAGCAACCAGGGTCACCAAGCCGATAATTGGCTTTAGCAAGCGTTGATCTGCCCGTTCGACTTTCATCAACCAAACCCGTGCCGTTGCCAACATCGATCTTAATACGGAAATTATGTGGCTTAGAAAACAGCTCCGGCTTGCATCAGAGGGAGTTACGGGACCACATCCAGTAATGCACGCGCATCGCTGTGACCAAGACTTCAAAACCTGTCCCGTCTCACCCGTTTTCCAAACTTTACCATAGAGCATGACTGATATGCGATCATAAATTTATATAATAAGTCCTTCATTTTGAACGATCAGCAAAGACGCAAGCTGCCGTGATTTGGCAAGGTTCTGAACAAGCTCCAAAACCTGACTATGAACAGCGACATCCAAGGCCGTTGTCGGTTCGTCAGCTATGATAAGATCAGCGTTCGTGCACAGCACCAAATTTTAGAGGATAGGCACTGAAGCGGCTTGACGCGTTTTGAATCCAGATTTCTTCCAAAAGATCAGTGGGCCCCTTTGCTGGAAAGGTCCTCATGCGCATGAATCGTTTCAATCAACCGATCTTCGATTGTCATCAACGTGTTCAGACTGGTTTCGTGTTTTGGAAAATCATCAAGATACGCTTGCCGTGCAATCGGTGCGCCTCGAACGGGCCAAGGCCACGCAGGTTTGTATCGTCCAGCAACATCCTAACTTCTGATATAAAGACAGGTGTATGCAAGAGGCCAATGATCACCGCACCCACCGTCGACTTTCGCCAACGAGGTCATGAATTTCGCCCACCTCAATTGACAACGCGACATCTTTAATCGGCATTGTATCGCCAAATCTTGAAGGAAACCCGACTGTCAGATGTATTATAGTCAGCATCCAGGCACGACCTCAGGGTTAAAAACGTAACGCAAGATATCGCACGAGATATTGATTGAGACGACCAAAAGGGACAATGTTGCCTCTCGCAAAATGGCCGACGCCAAGTCCACAGTCAGTATGACCAATAGCGGACCAAGTATGTTGGGCACACTGTGAACTAGAATCACCCGAAACGGACGTTGCCGCATGATTAACGCTGCCTGCACATATTCTTTTGCATTTGTACAAAGGTTGACGCGCGGGCCCTACGGGTAAAATTTACTCAAAGCGACAGTGCGATCGCCAGCCAAAGAGCGACTATTCGGAAATCCTGTTGAAGGTCGTTCGGCAAAAGACCGCATGCTAATCCATCAATCAACAGCGCAGTCAGAGTGGCGAGTTATGCCCACTGTATATCGGCTACCTGCATGACAATTATACCAAAACAGTCGCCATAATATTCCGCCGCCCGACCAAGACCTACGCCCAGAATGGACGCGATAGCTATCGTCATAAATGTGGACTAAACAATTGGTTTTGGGACGAATTATGTTATCGACGTTCTTTAGTCTTGATCAATCAGTTGACCGTCACCCACAGCAGCAAGAAGAAATTACCCGCGCGCTTTGTCAGGTCTATAGTGGCTATCGCCGCCCATATCAGTGGCTGCGTTTAATGTGGACTATACGCGACCTCTTCTTGAGTAATCAAAACACATTCGTCGACCATCGCCTGACAGGCCGCCAGGTCTTTTTCCTGCTGAATACCAGGCAACAGTTCATCAACACGTGCGTTGCAAGAGCTCCCAAAGTTTCAAGACCCCAGTTTGTTTTCATTGTTTGGGGTCGACGTCAGAAACAGGATCGTATGTTCCATGTCACATGTTCCGGGCGACCGCTCCAGCACGGACATGTCGAATTCGTCTGCGCGTAACTGCGGCCGGTAATCCTGTACAGGTCCCGTGCTGAGTTCTGCATTCATACCTACGGCTGCTAAACAAGACGCTGCTGCGCGACACAATGCTGCGTCGTTAATGTAGTTATCATTTGGGCATTTTAAGCCAAAGCTAAAGCTGTAGGGATATCCTGCCTGTGCTTACAAAGATTGGGCGCGGTCAGGATCATCAGCTAGACAAGCAGTGCTCATCTCAAAAAATCTGGAATTACCTGTTGGAACCAACTGCGAGGCACCGTTGATTTTACCGCGAAATTGCGCCCGATCGCTGATGCAATATCAAAGGCGTGCGCCACAACAAAACGCACAAAGACATCTTGGAATAGGTTTTTACGGAATACATCTGCCGAATACAAATGTTCTTCATGTTCGTGTCCATCCGCAAACATGATGACCCGCATTTCTTTGCACTCGCGCACCTTAAAGCCATCCCGATTTTCAATCTTAGCCACATCTTGCGAACGCATGTGTTGAATGAAATCGATCTCGCCAGACCGCAAAGCCAAAATACCTTTCAGTGTGAAAGCTTCTAAAAAACTCTGTTGGACGGATAAAAAAATCAGCTAGGCTTGGGAGGAGAGGATAAAAAAATGAAAATCGACCTAACCGAAAGTGCCACCACGCTTGCTGCCCAACTTCGGAAAAAGGCTTTTACCTGTGAAGAATTGCTGTCAGCCTGTTTTGATCGTGTGGATGCGCTGAATCCGGAATTGAACGCTGTCATCTGGCAAGACCGCGAGTGTGCTTTGTCTCAAGCACGTTTATGCGATGCAGAACTGGCCCGTGGAACGTTGCGAGGACCTCTTCATGGTTTGCCAATCACGGTGAAGGAAAGCTTTGATCTTGCCGGCAGTCCAACCACTTTGGGCATTCCGGACTGCGCAGATGATGTAAAGTCGCAAGACAGTGATGTTGTCGCTCGCTATCGCGCGGCCGGTGGGATCGTCTTTGGCAAGACCAACGTTCCGCTTAAACTGGTCGAATGGCAAAGTTTTAATGCAATCTACGGAAGCACGTCCAATCCATGGGATCCAACACGCACTCCGGGCGGGTCTTCGGGCGGGTCAGCAGTGTCAGTCACCACCGGTATGGCCACGCTGGAGGCCGGAAGCGACATCGGATCATCTATTCGCAATCCTGCGCATTATAATGGGGTTTTCGGGCTAAAACCCACATGGAACGCCATCAGCATGCGCGGCCATTTACCAGATGGCTGGCTTGGCGATATTGATATTGCTGTTGGTGGTCCCATTACCAGATCCGCCGAGGATCTGGCGCTGGCCTTCGGTGTTCTTGCAGGGCCGTCACGCTTTGACGCATCACAATGGGCATTGGCCTTACCACCTGACCATCGCACACGTCTGTCGCAATTTCGTGTCGGAGTAATGTCCGGCAATGCCGCCTGCCCAATAGACGCGGGCTATACCACTGCGTTAGAGGCTTTTGCCGACAAACTGTCAGCATCGGGGGCAAGCGTGGTGCGCGATCATCATCCGAAAATTGACAGCGAGGCACATTTTACCGTCTATCTGAAATTATTGGGTGCCGCGCTTTCCTTCGGGCAGTCGGATGAGGACTGCAAAAAGATGCAGGTTCCTTTTGCTGACAGTGCAAAAGACATCCAAAGGGTTGCAGGTATGCGAATGTCTGGTCTGACCCTGAGCCACCGCGAATGGCTGGCACTAGACAATCAGCGGCGACAGGCGAGACTGGCCTTTGACGCCTATTTTCAGGATATAGACATCTTGATTGCGCCCGTCGCGGCAGGTCCGGCATTTCCCAAAGACGAGGCAGGACTACGGGGTCACCGGCGCATTCAGATCAACAATCATGCCCAACCCGAAATGCAACAACTGTTCTGGTCTGGCTATAGCGGAGTCGTCGGGATCCCTTCAGTTGTGGGCCCCATGGATCAGCTAGGCGGCTTGCCCGTCGGGTATCAAGGGATCTGTGGACATGGACGCGACCACACGGCGCTGGCGTTTGCACGCGCAGTTGAACGCGAAATCGTCGGATACACGCCACCACCCCTGATAAAACCTTAATTCAGACTCTCGTTGTCTAACGCGACACCCGCCCCTTATTGGTCAGTTGGTCGCGTTGAAAATTAATCTGGTCAAGCCATCTCGCTGTTTACCAAATAGGAGCTGGATGATTATGACCAACTGGATTGCGACGCGTGCAGAAGCAGAACGCCGACTGAAGGCTTTTACACCGCGCATGGGGCGTCGCTATGCCAATGGTCGCAACACAGACTACGGGCCAGGTGCACATACCGCTGTATCCGTGCTGTCACCGTATATCCGGCGCCGTCTGATAACGGAATCGCAGGTCGTTGAAGAAGCTTTGAAAGCGCATGGGCCTGAGCAGGCCGAAAAATTTGTACAAGAAGTGATCTGGCGCGGCTATTTCAAGGGCTGGCTGGAACGCCGCCCCCAAGTCTGGGACAGCTACACCCAAGGCTTAACCGCCGATTTGGCCGAATTGGAACGTGACCGACGCCTGCGGCGCGATGTTGAACGAGCTATGGATGGACGCACGGGGCTGGAATGCTTTGACGCATGGGCAGACGAACTGGTCGAAACAGGCTATCTGCACAATCACGCACGTATGTGGTTTGCCTCAATCTGGATTTTTACACTTGGGCTACCTTGGCGACTTGGGGCAGATTTCTTTTACCGCAACCTTCTTGATGGCGATGCGGCATCAAACACACTGGGCTGGCGTTGGGCCGCAGGTCTACACACGCGTGGAAAACCCTATCCAGCCCGAGCAGACAATATAATGACCTTTACAAAAGGCCGGTTTGCACCGAAAGCGTCCGATCTGGCCGAGGTCACACAGGGGCTTGAGGCCACAGAGCCGGAAGGTCTGCCATCCGTGCAGCCTTTACGACCTGTGACGGTGCCAGATACCGCGCGGCCAACTGTCCTTTTGATCACAGACGACGATTGCAGGATTGAAGATTTTGATTATTCAACGCTTGATCTGCGCGGTTTTGGCACGATGGCCACCGGCCATCTGAGATCTCCTCTGTCAGTGTCCGAAAACGTCATTCGGTTCGAAACCGATGCATTGGCCGATGCAGCATCGCGACTGGGTCAAGTTACAAAAATGCTGCGTGCTGATCACCCGTCTGTTTTGGCAAAATGGGCAGCCGGTGTCGGGGCAACACAGATTGTTACGCCCTATGTGACACGCGGTCCAACATTCGACTGGCTGCAAGACGCGCGTATTTGCCTGGCTGATCAGGGCATTGCGATGGCGGAATGGCGACGTGATTGGGATGGCGCAATATGGCCGCATGCAACCGCTGGATTTTTCAAGGTGAAAAAAAATATCCCGCGTATTTTGCATGAAGTGGGCTTGTCGTGATGGTGGCGCGGATGGTGCGCTTGGCACTGAATGATCCCCGATCCGCGCGGCTGGTGATGTTGATAAGGGCAGCCTTGACCCCTCCGCCTGGCGCGCGCCGGATTTTTCTGGCGCTTTGTCTTGGTATCGCCTGCCATGTTCTTTTCGCGTCAGCTGTGGCCGCGATGATCGCTGCTATGTTTTTTGGCCTTAGCAAAAGCTTTGGGTCTGTTCCGTGGCCTGCTGCGGGATTGGTCAACCTGATACTGATTGTGCAGTTCCCGGTGGTACATTCCGTTCTTTTGACGCCGCGGGGTAACCAATTTTTGGCGCGTTTAGTCCCAGGCCCGCATGGTGTGACGCTGGCGACGACAACCTACGCATTAATTGCCTCTGCACAATTGCTTGCCCTGTTTGCGTTATGGACGCCGTCCGGCATCATCTGGTGGCGCGCCGAAGGCGTTATGTTTTGGGTGATGACCGTCGCCTACGGAAGCAGTTGGCTAATCCTGCTCAAAGCCAGTTTTGATGCTGGTGCAGAGGTACAATCGGGCGCCCTTGGGTGGATGTCCTTGATGGGACGCATTCGTCCGGTCTTTCCCGACATGCCTACGCTTGGGCTGTTTCGCATAATCCGTCAACCGATCTATGTGGCCTTTGCGCTGACATTGTGGACCGTTCCGGTGTGGACCCCTGATCAATTGGCCTTGGCGGTCAGTTACACAGCGTATTGTCTCTTTGCCCCAAAACTGAAGGAGGCTCGATTTGCTGTGCGATACGGAGCCCGCTTTGAAAACTATCGCGAGGCCGTGCCCTACATGATCCCAAGATTCAAACAAAAAAGACCGGTTTACAGGAACAAAAAGCCTCTTAACTAACAGCGTGTGTTTCGAAAATAACGTCGGAGACGTGGACTCTCCTGTTTCAAAGATACGGGTCTGTTCGGGCATTATTGGGAAGGCGCCACATCCGTAGCGATTCCAGAAATCAAAATATCCACTGGTACTGCAGCCCAAAAAAGCGTTTGGTCAGCCGTCCGATAAATTTTTGAAAGACCGAATTATGGATCTCACCAGACAGCGCGCGCTTGGTATGACCGCAGCACTCATCACAGTGGCGATTTGGGCGGCGTTTTTGCTGGGTACGCGTTTTGCTGTTCAAGGCAGTTTTACGGTGGAAGAGATCTTGCTCTTACGTCTCATTCCGGGAGCGTTGGTCATGAGCCCCTTCATGTGGCGGCTTGGCGTTTTGCCGCGCGGGCAATCTTTGCCGCGCGCTCTTATGCTGATGTTTGGTGCCAGTGCTCTTTTTCCCTATATGGTATCGACCGGGTTATCGTATGCGCCGGCGTCAGATGGTGGGGCCTTAGCACCCGGTATGCTGCCATTCTGGACAGCTCTGGCGGTCTACGTCTTGGCAGGGGAAATTCCGGGAAAACGACGCAGAATAGGACTGGCGATGATCTTGGCCGGAGCAATGATTGTCAGTTTGTGGCAAATTCTCGCAGGCGGAGAAGATGGAGCGTGGAGAGGCCATCTGATGTTCCTGTTTGGATCAGGCTTTTGGGCGGTCTATTCGGTCATTTTCAGACAAAGTGGCCTCAGCCCGTTACATTCGCTCGTTATCGGGCTTTTTTGGGGCTCATTGCTGCTTGCTCCGTTTTTATTCGTGACAGACAACGTGTCATTTTCGACTGCCAGTCTGATCGACATTATTGTGATGATCGTTTTTCAAAGTTTCATCATTGGTATTCTTGCAATGTTTCTCTTCGGATATGCGGTTAAGGCTATTGGTGCAGCCGAGGCTGCCGCATTCGGAGCTTTGACCCCTATCCTCGCCTTGCTCGGAGGGGCCCTGTTTTTGGGAGAAGCGATCACTCCGTTCAAAGTTCTTGGCGTCGCTCTGGTCGCGGTGGGTGTTTTTCTGGCCTCGGGCGTTTTGGCAAAATTAGACAAACCGCGCAAAAACTGATACAAAATTACGTTGCGGGCATCGCCAGAGACAAATCTTTGATAAGGTCTGCCGGATTTTCTAGGCCAATATTCAAGCGGACAATACGGCCTGCAAAATCGCGATCAGGGCGTTCAAGATTTGGATAAACAACAGCGAGACTGTTCACGCCTCCCCAACTAAGACCAATTTTAAAAATCTTCAGCGCATCCACAAATTGGGTCACCTGTTTGGCCGAAACCGTGGCATTAAATGTGAACGAAAAGACGCTGGCAGATCCCTGAAAATCCCGCTGCCAGATGTCATGACCCGGACAAGACGGCAGCGCCGGATGAAACACTTCCTCAACCAAAGGATGCTCGACCAACCATTGCGCGATTTCCAAGGTGGCACGCTCTAGTGCATCAAGACGCACTGCCAAAGTCTGCAATCCACGCAGGGCAAGGCTGCAATCGTCTGGTGACACAGCGAGGCCCAATTGTTTGTAAATCGGCCCCAACTTTGCAAAAGCTGCGTTGTCGCGCGCCGATACAGCCCCTAATAAAAGGTCACTATGGCCACCGACGTATTTGGTTAACGCTTGCATACTGACATCAACACCATGCGCAAACGCATCGAACATCACACCAGCAGAATATGTATTGTCCAGCGCCACAGAGACATTTTTTGCGTGTGCGGCCCGAACAATCGCCGGAACATCTTGGATTTCCATCGTGACCGATCCGGGGCTTTCACACCATATCAAAGTTGTATTTTCACGGATCAGTTCCGAAATGCCCGCTCCAATTAAAGGATCGTAAGGTTGAACATCAACATTCAGACCCCGCATCAACCCCTCTGCCATCGCCTTATTCGGGCCGTAAGCTGAATAAGGGACCAGCGCGTGGCTTCCAGACGTGCAATACGACAGATAAATCAGCGCGATAGCGGCTTGCCCTCCGGGAACGATAAAGGTTTCGCGTCCACCATCAATATGTGCAATGCGCGCCGCCAACTCTAATGCCGTCGGCGTACCATACAGTCCGTATGAATACCCATTTTCGGCCTGCCGCCAATCATCCGTCACTGTCGCCTGATCTTCAAACAAAACTGTAGAGCCACGAAAAACCGGTGTTGCCAATGACATATAGTCACGCCGTGCATATGGTTTTGGATCAACCAATTTTGTACGCCAGTCCATAATGTCCTCCTGCTAAAATATGAATTCATCTTAAGGATTGCGTGAATATAAATCCGAACCAAATCCTCTATCCGTGCAATTGAAACATACTCGTTCAACAAATGACATTGCCCCAATTCCTCGGGGCCACAAATGACCGTTAGACAACCGAAGTTAGGCGTATCTATAGATCTTGGAAAAGCAGATACCTTCGCTTCGCCCGTCACCGTTTGGCAGGCGGAAACAAGAGCCGGTCAGGCAACGTATCAGGCGGAAGAAGATTTAGAAAAGGCTGTCCTAGTTTATAGCCCAAAGTCGGCTCTGTTCTTTTGGCCGCTTCTAAAAAGATTGTTACTTCCGCGATTAGAGACGCAGATGAGTGTCCCACAAATGTTGCGACTTTTCGGTTCAACAATCCGTGTGCCTAATTCCAGAGCCAATTTGCACATTTGGCATTAATAGAGATCAACTATTTCCACTTTGGCACCGATTTTTGACGCACGCCCAAACGGATTGAAACTTGGATACCAGATAATTTGAAAGCACGTCATAAGCGTTCAGGTTTAGCAAGAACACGGCATTTGATGACCACTGTGCCATCTGTATGTAAATTATTAACCAAATGCCATGTTTCTCCACTGTAAAGAGCGGGCGTAAAACAACCGTTCAAAACCGGCAATGCCATCGGGGAATTCCAGCCGAACATCATAAATACCACGCCAATGCATGATTGCGGGCTGTGATCGGCTTGCCCAGTGCGGTCCCTGCATCTTAGATTATGGTTGCCGCTCGCCAGCTGGTGCAGGAAAAATACCGTCCCCAAACTCTGCCGCCACGTACACCCCGGTTGAAATAGTTTCTGTTACGGGCGTGCTTGTCGCGATGGCAAGCCCTTTGAACGTGTAGCGATCATCCTCATCCTTGAAACCCATAATTCCTTTGGAGCGCATAATTTCCTATCCGTGCGTTTGAAGAAGCTTTCCAAACCATGGGTGATATTTTTTAAGATCAAGAGAGCTGTCGGCCGCAAGTGAAAGGTTTTTGATATCATCGTCATGCTCCTGATCATGGTCTACCACTAATATACGGTCGAGACTAAACGCGTTTAACCCGATTGCTTGATCCAGATCGACGCCACAGTTTTCCGTTCTGATGATCTTTGCATAAGGGTTGATATACAGGATACGGTCTTTGAGACTGTCCAGATTTCTGGGATCTACAAGGTCTGTCTTGTTCACAAAAACAATATTGACGAATGTAATTTCGTTATTGGGCCTCGTGATCAACAAAAAGGTTTATGGCACGGGTGCAGGGTCCGCACAGATTGTTGACAATAAACGCGGATTTTTTGCCATGGCGGTCAGTGAGTATTCATTAAGACGCGTGGTCTTTCCCGCCCCCAAAAAAATCTGTCTAAACAGTGACAGGAATTCGTTTGGTATGTTCTATGGGTTTTGGCTTTAATCGATTGACACGTCGATGTTGCAGTCGCTGCACCGACCGTGGATTTCAAG
>JAYQEA010000001.1:525-33974 GCA_038138625.1 Roseivivax sp. | reverse complement strand
CAAGAACAGAGTGATTGGGCGCAAAGCCTGTCAGGCTGGACAGGGTTTCGATGCTATTGGCAAAATCGGTATGGATATGTTCCGTTACATTCCCACAATCGTCACAAATAGCAAAAACAGGCGCCTTTCCTTCATGAGAGCCGTAACAGATCGTCCAAGCATTGAGAGACTCAATCCTGTGTATTTTGCCGTCTGCCAAAAGCTTCTCCAAAGCACGATAAACAGTTGTAGACGCAGAAACACCGTCCGAGCGTAGGTTTTCCAGAATTTCATACGCAGACAGCGGGCGATTACAACTTTTGAGATGACGAAAAACACGCTCGGCGTGGGTGATACGTTTCGAAGCCTTTTCCACAACCCTTATCCCTGCGCTCAATCACTCTTGACGAAGTATAGCAGCACAAGATAGGTGAAGCAATGTTGTAACGTTACATTATGGAGGACTATTAGCGTGTCGGACCCTAAGCATGTATTGTCAGTCTGCATGACCTGTCGTGACGGTCGTGAAACCTGCCAGGAAACTCGGGGGGGTGCACGTTTGGCACAAAACGTCGCAAAATATGTCCTAAATCACAGCCTGCCCCACATAAAAATTCGTGTCGTGAAATGTATGAGCCAATGCAAACGCCCCTGTATCGTATCGCTCACTGCTGAGAATCAGTTTACATATATTTTCGGAGACCTTGACCCGGACGAAAACGTTCATGTAGAGGCCCTAATTGAGCTTGCTGCGCTCTACGAAAATAGCACAGAAGGCTTTCTTGAAAGAAAAGATCGACCCAAAGTCCTGCAAGCCAATATACTTGGCAGACTTCCCCCGCTTGGCAGCCAGTCGGAACTGGTTACCGATATTAAGGTGTTGGATCCATGAAAGACCTGGCAAACAGCTACGTTGTATCAAATAATGCAAAGAGTCTTGCTGAAAATGCAGCACGTCTTCAGGTGAAAGACATCAGCTGGCATGCACCTCGTGGGGACCAAATAATCCTCCACCCTGTGAGTTTTGACCTGGCACCAGGAAACGTGCTGGGCATTGTAGGGCCTAACGGTGCTGGAAAATCCACATTACTGAGGCTGCTCTATCGTTATCAGCGGCCAGCAACCGGATCGGTCAAAGTGGACGACGTTGATATCTGGTCGGTTTCCGCGCGATCGGCTGCGCGTAAGATTGCAGCGGTTTTGCAAGAACAACCTACAGATTTTGCGTTAACTGTTCGCGAGATTGTCGCGCTGGGGCGCACCCCTCACCGCACCGGCTTTGCCGGAATGGCAGGCGCGCGTGACGCAAAGATAGTTACCAGCGCACTACATCGCTTGCATCTTGGGCAGTTCGCGGACCGGCATCTGGGCACGCTGTCTGGTGGTGAACGGCAACGTGTCATGGTCGCCCGTGCATTGGCCCAAGAGCCAAGCCTGTTGATCCTTGATGAACCCACAAACCATCTTGATATTCGTCATCAACTTGAAATCTTGGCCCTGATCAAAGACCTACCGCTGACAATTGTGACCTCGATTCACGATCTGAACATGGCAGCACAGGTGTGCGATGATGTGTTGCTCTTGCAAAATGGTCATCCACTGGGATTTGGTTCCCCTTCTACAGTATTCACCGAAAGCACTGTTTCAAAAGCCTTTGGTGTCAAAGCGCGGCTAGAGCGCCTCTCGCCCAGTGAAACAAAGCACATGACCTTCCATCTATAATCAAAGGAAAAGACGAGATGAAAAACGTCGCACTGGCAGCGGCCGCTTTAGGCCTTTTTGCTGGATCCGCAGTCGCAGAAACATCAGTTCAAAGCTGCGACCGCACAGTGATTTTCGACTCACCTCCCGAACGGGCAATTTCGAACGATGTGAACCTGACTGAAATGATGCTTGTGCTCGGTCTTGCCGACAGAATGGTGGGCTACACAGGTATTTCAGGCTGGAAAACCCTTGACGAAGAAATGCGCACCGATGTGGAGGAGCTACCTGAACTGTCAGCAAAATATCCCACGAAGGAAGTTCTTGTCGGAGCGGACGCTGATTTTTTCTTTGCAGGCTGGAACTATGGGATGAAAGTGGGTGGTGAAGTCACCCCTGAAACACTGGAACCATTTGGTATTCAAGTCTACGAACTGACTGAATCATGCGCGCATGTCATGCAAAAAGGCAAAGCCAGCATCGAAGACATGTATGCTGATCTAACTAATTTGGGTGCAATTTTTGATGTGCAGGACAGAGCAGCAGCCTTGGTAGAGGGCTACCGAGCCGATCTAGATGCTTTTACCGAAAGTCTCGAGACGGGCGATCCTTTGCGTGTCTTCATATATGACAGCGGCGAGGATGCCCCCTTCACAGCCGGCCTCTACGCGATGCCAACAGCATTGATCGAGGCCGCAGGCGGCACGAATGTCATGAACGGTTTTGAAAAAAGCTGGGGCACGGTGACGTGGGAGGAAGTTGTCGAACAAAACCCAGAGGTCATCGTGATCGTCAACTATGGTGAAGTCACTGCTGCGCAAAAGCGCAATTTTATGATGTCAAATCCTGCCTTTGCAGATATGGACGCTGTTAAGAACGACCGCTTTGTCACCTTGGAATATGTTGAAGCGACACCGGGCCCACGAAACATTCGGGCCATCAAAACTCTGGCCGAGGCATTCTGGACCAACTAGCGTATGACCGGGAATTCAATGCAACCACACCGTCTTAAAATCAAAAGGCGTTCAATCCTGACCTTTTGGGGTGTGGTTGCATTGTTCGGATCGTTATCAATTGCTATCTCGGTCGGGGCTGTCCCTGTTCCCACTGGAACCGTCTGGGGCGTTTTGCTCAATAAAGTGTCTCCTGATTTTGTCGAACAAACCTGGAGCAAAGGCCGGGCTGCTATTGTTTGGAATATCCGGTTTCCACGGGCGCTTTTGGCGATCATGGTCGGGGCGGGACTTGCGATTGTTGGGGCCAGTTTGCAGGCTGTCACGCGCAACCCACTTGCCGATCCGCACCTGCTTGGCATTTCGTCAGGCGGCGCATTTGGGGCCATCTTTGCGCTTTTGCACTCGGGGCTTTTTCTGGGACTTTTGACAGTGCCCGTTATGGCTTTTGGCGGCGCATTGATTGCAACGCTCATCGTTCTTGGTGTGTCGCGGGTGGCAGACGCATCAAGCGCAGACCGTTTGGTTCTGGCGGGAGTTGCGGTTTCGTTTATCATTATGGCGGGCGCAAACGGCTTAATCTTTCTTGGCGATCCACGTGCCTCGCACACGGTGGTCTTTTGGATGCTTGGCGGGCTGGGTCTCGCCCAGTGGGATCAACTGATCTATCCACTCGTCATTCTTGTGGCCTGCGGCGCCTGGCTCATCAGTCAATCAAAGCAATTGAATGCGATGACAGTAGGCGATGAGACCGCAGCCACGCTCGGTATTCCCGTTGCCCGTTTCCGGCTTATCGTCTTTGTGATCGGCGCCCTGATCACCGGCGTAATGGTGGCCTTTTCCGGAATTATAGGATTCGTAGGCCTGATGGTGCCACATATTGCAAGAATGCTGGTGGGGGGGGATTACTCTCGCGTACTGCCGGCATCAGCACTCATCGGCGCGATTTTTCTGTTGTGGGCGGATATCGCTGCGCGCACTATCATGGCTCCGGAAGATATGCCCATTGGAATTGTCACTGGCCTGGTTGGCGGTATTTTCTTTATATGGCTTTTGGGGCGCCGTTCGATTTAGGCATCTTTTGGTGTATTTCCTGATTGCTCGTCCTGATCATCGCGGTGATGCGACATCTGAACCGGCGCCACTTAATGCATTCGGTAAATTGACCTTCTGTTAGCACAGACTTTTAGTCCTTTGTCTCAGCAGCTTGTTTATGTGCCATCTCAAGCAACTTTTGATAAAACGGCATGTGATGGGACACGTAGTCTACGAAATGATCACCATATTGGGTAAGCTGAGGCATTGGGTTGACCCCTTTCGGCAGTAGGATGGCACCGCTATTCAAAGCATTGAGATGCCAACTGCTGACAGATTGCCAACCAGACGGCATTTTGTCGTTCCAAGAAAAGGCATGATTAATAAAGTTTAGTCCCACATGCGTCCAATATCTGCGCAGGGTTTCTTTTGGACTATGTCTTAATTGATCTGCGGTCAGGATCAGTGGATCCAACCCTTGATCAACCAAAGCCCGGTAAAGCCTGTACTGTGCCTCATGTCCAAGCTCTGCGCATGTATAACTCTGATCCAGTTTTGCATAAGACAGCGCGGCTTCTGCGGGATCACGGATCAGAAATGCGTGGGTCATTTGCAAAGAAAGTTGTGGATCCTTTGGCAAATCGTCAATCACGTAATAGGCCATGTCCTTAAAAAAAACAGCTCTATCCCGAAACTTGGACAAAAGCATGTCCCTAATGCCTGCGTAGGTTTTTGGATGATCCGGTTCAGGTACAAAGCCCGGAAACATGCGGTCTTTTGCCGTCAAATAATAATGATACATGAAAGGTTCATGTTGAACATGAACGTCACCACGCTCGCGCATGATACAGCTCGAACGCTGTCGAAACAGACCGTGGATGACACCAAAGAGCATGTACACACATATCTAAAACCTGACCCAACACACCCTCGACGTCAACATCGGGTTATCGATCTTCAATTCCAGTACAGCGGATCAAGTCACCCATCCACTTGGGTTGATTGGTACTTTCGTTGTCAGAAAACAGGGATTGGGGCCGCTATCGCTGGACCAATTCAAAATGCTCATTTTTCCATACGTCTGCTTCGATCCGAGCTAGCGGAGCCTGTCCCAAAATGGCGTCACTCAGCTTTTCTGCAATCATAATCGTTGGGGCATTTGTATTACCATTCGTCACAAATGGCATGATGGAGGCATCGACTACCCGCAACGCCTGCAAACCGTGAACCCGTCCAACGCAATCGACAACTGCTCCCACATCCTGACCAGACCCCATACGCGCCGTGCCGGACAGATGCCATTGCGTATTGATATGACTGCTGAGAACTGCATCAAGATCTGCATTTGTCTGCACATGTTCACCGGGAAAGATTTCAGCCCCACACAAATCGGAGAACGCAGGTTGTTCGACAAGTTCGCGGATCAGCCTTATGCCTTTGCGCAATAAATCACCGTCGCGAGGGTCTTGTAAATAGTTAGCCAAAATTCTTGGCGCACTCGCAGGGTTGGCATCCCGCAATGTGATCTGGCCCCGACTGTGGGGGCGCATCAATCCGACATGTATTTGGAATGCGTGTTCTGGAATGGGCGCCCATGTTTGATCATCCACCGCAATCGGTGAAATGATCAATTGCAAGTCTGGGTATTCAACCCCCGCACCCGAGCGCACGCAGGCAACCGCTTCGAACAGGTTGGACGTCACAATGCCTGTACGGGTCGTGATCCACTGAACGCCTGCAAACAATTTTGCCAAAGGCTTCGTCTTGGGCCAAAATGACACCGGCTTGAGACATTTGTATTTCAGCACAAAATCCGGATGATCATTCAGGTTCCGCCCAACACCTTGCAAATCATGTACCGGGTCAATCCCCACGTCTTTCAGGTGATCTGCCGGACCAATACCGGACAACATCAGCAAATGCGGGGAACCGACAGCACCTGCTGACAAGATTACTTCCGCTGTTGCAGAGAATGTACATTGGGCGCCTGCGCTGTCGCGACAAACGACACCAGTTGCACGTTTACCGTCCAAAGCAAGCCGTTCCACAAGCATATCTGTTGAAATCACAAGATTGGATCTATTCCGGGCAGGATCTAGATAAGCGCGCGCCGTACTCCAGCGTTCTCCCTTGAACACAGTTCGATCAGATACACCGAACCCTTCCTGACGAAACCCACTGATATCATCGGTGAGCGGGTAACCCGCCTCTTGCCCGGCCTTTATAAATGCAAGCGTTAAGGGATCCTTGGGTCTGGCCCTGTGCACATTTAACGGACCGCTATTGCCACGAAAGGCATCCGATCCACCGGAATACGTCTCCATCCGTTTAAAGTAGGGCAACACGTCAGCATAGCCCCAACCGTCGCAACCCGCCTGACGCCAACCTTCATAGTCCAGTGCATGGCCTCTTATAAAAACCAGGCCATTGATAGAAGACGACCCGCCAAGAGTTTTTCCCCGATCGTGTTGAAGGCTGCGGCCGCCAAGCCCCGGCTCTGGTTCGCCCTGAAAAGCCCAATTATGCTTGGTGCTTGTCAGATTGGACAACACAGCCGCGGGCATCTTTAGAGAAAGAGCCGTGTTCTTTGGTCCCGCCTCCAAGAGGAGGACTCGGGTCTTAGGATCAAGAGACAACCGGTTAGCCAAAACGCAACCCGCTGATCCTGCACCTACAATGATGTAATCAAATTCCAAATCACGCCCCTTGGACCACAGAGGTTTTATCAAAATTGAAACTAATGTATCAAAAATCTTACCACTTGCCAATAAACTTACCTTTAGTCAGATTGACACTGGTTTTGAATGTACGGCAAGCTTTCGTTGTCCACTCAGAAGCTATGTTTCCGAACAGGGAAGGCTGTGAATTTTGCAGAAAATTGAAACCAAAGCCGGACTTGCCTGCCTGTATGCCGGGGCTGTCTGGGGGCTTTTTTGGATCCCGCTGCGTGCATTAGAGGATGCTGGGCTTCATGGGCTTTGGGTAACGGTTGTCTATTTCATTGTGCCTGCATTTGGGCTGGTACCAATCACAATTTTGCGTTGGTCTCATGTTCGACAAGGCGGTTTTCAACTACAACTGACAGCCCTGATCTCGGGCGGGGCTCTACTGCTTTATTCGACATCCATTGTCTATACTGACGTCGTTCGCGCGATATTGCTTTTCTATCTGACGCCGATTTGGGCAACGATCCTGGCTCGCATTTTTCTTGGTGATGCCATTACGGTTATTCGTATTTTTGGAATGATCTTAGCAGTCACTGGAATGCTCACCATTTTTGGGCTGGGTGCACGCTTTCCAGTGCCGCAGAATATCGGCGATTGGTTAGGGTTGGCTGCAGGTTTTATATGGGCGGTTGCAATGGTCCGTATCCGCCAAGCCGAAGAGACATCGGCAATCGAACTGACAGTTGGTTTCTTTCAATGGTCGCTTATATTTTCGTTGGCAGCCGCGCTGATACTTGCACCAAACAACGTGCCCACCGTCGCACAAACCCTACCCGCGATGCCACTATTGTTGATATTTATGGTCTTTCTCGTGTTGCCGGGAACCTATGCATCCCTTTGGGGGCCTAAATTCCTGAGCCCCGGCATCGTTGGTTTGCTGTTCATGACGGAAATTGCCGTCGGCGCGATATCAGTCGCCTTCTTGTCAGGGGAACCCTTTGGACAGAGGGAACTAACAGGCTTGTTACTGATCACCAGCGCCAGCCTGTTAGAGCCCGTAAAATCTCTCTTTTCGAAAACACACTGACACTGGTATTTCTAATTTTTTTATAAGTGATCCAGCCAAAGCTGCTTATTGTATTATGGGGACATTTCTCGAAACTGCCTTTCCTCGCCACCCGTCCCGTCGCGCGGGCAAAGAGATATCGGTTTCTCTGACAAGGCCTCTGTCCTGATGCCGTCTACCAATGCGCCCCTGCGTTTACGGATATATCTTCCATGGTGAGTGCTGGCGCAGCATCCGAACACAAAAATGCAGTCAATGCGGCAATCTCATTTGGTTGTACAAGCCGGTTTTGTGGGTTGGCTTTTGCCAGTTCTGCTATCTCTTCTGCAACAGAGCGTCCCTGCAAGGGTGCCATGATCTCTGCGCTTTGACGAAGCATATCCGTCTCAACCCACGTTGGGCTTATGGACACGCATGTAACCCCATGCGGCGCCCCTTCTAAAGCAATAGCTCGCGTCAATCCAACCAAACCCGCCTTTGACGCACAATACGCCGGATGATCGGGAACCGCTGTTCGAGCGGCTGTCGACGCGATATTGACGATCCGCCCCCATCCAGCATCAATCATACCGGGCAGACATGCGCGGCTCATCAAAAATGGACCCGTAAGATTGGTTTCCAGAACGTCTTGCCAATCTGAAAGACTGTGACCTGTCACTGTCTGATGCAAACAAATCCCTGCTGCATTGACCAAAATATCAATACTTCCTGTCTCCTCCCGTATTGATTTACAAAATGCATCGACAGATCCTTCGTCCCGTACATTAAGCGGATATATTGCTGTATCTTCGCCAAGCGCGATTTGAATGTCCGCATACAAGGCCGTGTTTCCACCACGCCGGGCGCCAATCGCAACACGAATACCATTATCAGCCAAGGCTTTCGCCACTGCAAAACCGATCCCGGACAATCCATCGGTAACAATGGCAGTTTTCTTTTTACGTAGGCCCATCATATAAATCCTTCCGGATTTCTTGTGCGATCCAGCTTGATGCATCCCGAAGGCGCAACCCACCCGCCTGATAGTCATCCAGTAGCCTAATCATCTTTTCATATCCAAAAGAGTCAAAGTGCCCGGCGTGTACTGTCGTCACCGCAAGATCACGCAAGCGCGCATGAGAAACACTCAGAAGGTCAGCTTGAGAGTGATATAGGTTATCTATTAATGCGCCGTCGTAAATCACGTCACCACTAAAAAATAAGCCGGTCGCCTGTTCAAACAGTGCTATTGATCCCGGTGAATGGCCCGGCAAGTGGAAGACCTGAAACACACGGTCTCCAAGGTCTATGACGTCACCTTCATCAAGGTATCCAGTCAGAGCAGCCGGTCGAACCGTGTAAGTTTGGTGCGAAAATCCGGCGTAAGGTAATGCTGTAAACGTATCTGCCCTGACATATCCTATGTCGGCAACGGTATTGGTCACGGTCGGTTGTGCGATAATAGCTGCCTCGGCCTTATGACCACAACGGTCGCAAAAATCATGTAGTCCACCTGCATGATCAAAGTGGCTATGGGTCATAATGGCCGTGACTGGACGTTCTGCCAAAATTGCCACTTCTTCCGTTAATGATCGCAGCCCCATACCTGTGTCGACGACCAGATCACGATCACGGCCCTTGATGTGCCAGATGTTACATCGCAGCCAGTCCGCCACATATTTTTCGCGGATCAACGAGACCCCACCACCCATGGGACGCACTTCAAACCAATCTTTTGCGATCATCAACGCCATGTCAGGCCTGCAACGATTTTTCGCGAAAAGCCCGAGACCCAAGGGCAATCTTGGCAACATTTTCGATCTTTGCCCGAGCTTGTCTGTGTTTTTCTGCACTCACGGCGTCAAAAGGTAATAACTTGGAAATCGCGTATTCTATTTCCGAAACAGCCATGCTGCTGTCTACCGGCCCCGGTAACAGGCCTGCACGCACCCAAATACCATCGATATGGACCCCTAGATGGCGCGCAACCTGTCGCGCTTCTTTCTCGGGTAAAAAGTGCCTGAGTTCATGCATCAGATTGCTTCGAATACGCTCATTGTTAGCGACCTGGACCCTCTGGCATTGAACATTATGAGGGACCTCGGAAATCAGCGATACCCATGCCTGACAAATCCTGCGGGTGAAAATCGTTTCAAAGAAATTTGCAACCACAATGGCCCATAACCGCTCGTATGGTGTTTCAGCAAATCGATAAAGTTCAACCAAAGATTCACTCAGCAGTGTATTTGACCCTCGAAACACAGCCTCGAGCAAAGCACTTTTATCTTTAAAGTGATGCAACACCACTCCTTTGGAAACGCCTGCAATATCACCCACTTTATCCAGCGTCGCGCGTCGCAGACCGTATTGAACCACTGCTTCAAACGCAGCGCGCGATAATTCAGCGCGTCTGATTGATCTGATTGAGCTTGAACGCACTGGCGCCATTCTATTCGAAACCTCGTTCATCGACACTCTAACTGTCAAACAATTGCGCGCTCAAATCAACCGTTGACACAAAAAACTAACCAAGAGTAAGTTTTATCATAAACAAATATATATGTGTTCTCTGCCATGCCAGAGCTGCGCATTTTCAGGGAGAAATCATGCATAAATTCACCAAAGCCGCAGGCGCCGTCAGCATCACAATTTTTGGAATGGGTGGCGCTGCGCTGGCTGACAGCAGTGACCCGATAAAAATTGCCATCAACGAATGGACGGGTCAGCACGTGTCTGCACATATATCCGGAAGCGTGCTCAAGGCAGCAGGATACAATGTGGAATATGTAACCGCCGGCGCGGTTCCGCAATTTGCAGCCATTGCGCAAGGAAATTTGCATCTGCAGCCCGAAACTTGGGGCAACAACGTTGGCGAGATATATCCAAAGTCTGTTGAAAGCGGCGATATTGTTGTGCTTGGATTGACCGGGCTGGAGCCTATCGAAAGCTGGATGTACCCCAGTTACATGAATGATCAGTGTCCCGGCTTGCCAGACGTCAACGCGCTTATCGAATGCTCGCAGTTGTTTGCCGCTGCCGAAACATTTCCCAAAGGCCGCTTGATCACATATCCTGCCGATTGGGGTACGCGGTCGAAGGATCTGGTTAACAATGCCGGATTGCCATTCGAGCCCATTGCCGGGGGTTCCGAAGGCGCGATGATCGCCGAAATGCAAGCTGCCTATAAAACCGGCTCGCCCATGCTGGTTATGTTCTGGGAACCCCACTGGGTGCATTCCGAAATGGACTTCGACTGGGTTGAATTCCCGGGATATACTGCCGATTGCGACACCAACCCTGCCCCGGGAATCTATCCTGACAAGACCGGAGACTGTGGTTTCAAACAAGCCAATATCTCAAAAATTGTCTCTCGCGACTTTGAGGCGAATTGGCCTGGTGCGTTTAAAATCATGCAGGCTCTGTCGATCGACAATGCAACGCAAAATAGCCTGTTGCTTGAGATAGACTTCAACAAGCGAGAGCTTGAAGAAGTTGTCGCTGAGTGGATGACCAACAACGAATCCACCTGGATGCCTTGGGTTGAGGCCAGCAAATAGTCCAGAGACCAGATGACCGACTTGGTTCTGGACGGGGGCGAAACATCATGTCTCGCCCCCTTTTGGTGCCAACAAAACAATTAGCACTGGCCTGCTGGGCCTTATACGTCCCAAATGGCTAGGTACGCTTTCACCCGACGGCGCACCTGAAAAAAGGGTTCATGCCAGTGAAACAACGCTCAAATGTCAAAATCGCCTGCCGTAATGTCTGGAAAGTCTATGGCAGTCAGCCCCAGCGGTATTTCGACCCAAGAAACGACCATGCCGGCGCAGATGCTCGGACATTGACTGATAAAATACGCAAAGACGGTGCGATCCCTGCGGCGGCTGACGTATCCTTTGATGTGCATGAAGGAGAGATTTTTGTCATTATGGGTTTGTCAGGATCCGGCAAATCCACGATGGTACGCTGTCTGTCGCGTCTGGTTGAACCGACCCATGGCGAAATCCTACTGGATGGTGAAGATCTTCTTAAGAAAAGTAAGTCCGAGCTGATCGATATTCGTCGCCACAAGATGGGTATGGTCTTTCAAAGCTTTGGCTTGTTGCCGCATCTGTCTGTTGCCGAGAATATATCTTTTCCGCTGAGCCTGCAGGGCCTGTCACTCAAAGACCAGCGTGAAAAAACCGCCAGAGTGATCGAGCTTGTTGGCCTTGAAGGGCGCGAGAATAGTTTTCCTCGTCAATTGTCTGGCGGTCAGCAACAAAGGGTCGGGATTGCACGATCCTTGGCCGTTGAACCGGAATTATGGTTCCTTGATGAACCTTTCTCTGCTCTGGATCCGCTCATCAGACGTCAGATGCAGGATGAATTCCTGCGCATTCAATCCTCGCTGAAAAAGTCGATTGTGTTCATCACACATGATTTCCTTGAAGCATTGCGGATTGCGGACCGGATGATGATCATGCGTGATGGTATGGTGGTGCAGATTGGCACACCGACTGAACTGATCATCAACCCCGCAGATGACTATGTTGCGGAATTCACAAGCGACGTGCCATTGGCACGAGTTCTGCTTGCCCGAGATGTTTTGGACGACAACGCAACGCCTTACCCGCAAATGCATCAGGTCCAAAGCACGGAATGTGTCGAGAATCTATTGCCATCGCTTGCAGAACATAAAGACGGTATTGCTGTTGTAGATGGATCTGGAATGATTGGTGTTGTCACACCAACCTCGGTTGTATGTGCTCTCTCACGCGGTCCAGCAGGCACGCATCCAAATGGAGCGGTCGGATGAGCACAGACATAAATGTTTCTGTAGACGCTCAAAATAAGATCCCACGGTCTGCCTCTCTCATCTGGTTTGGCATCTTGGGGCTGACATTAATTTTGCTGTCCCTACGCGAGATGGCACCATGGTTGATCACCTATCCCAAAGAATGGGTTATCCCAATCGTTGGCTTTCTGAATACCATCATGGCATGGATCGTAGACACCACAGGCGCCTTTTTCCGCGCTGTTTCTGCTATTCTTGACATACCCATGTCAGCCGTCCGTAATTTTTTGACATGGATGCCATGGTCTGTATCTGTGTTTATTTTGGTGGTTATTGCCTATGCTGCGGCCGGTTGGCGGCTCGCTGTATTCACGGCTGCATCGCTAAGCTACATGTTGGTCGTAGGGCTGTGGATTGAATCCATGAATTCCCTCGCACTGGTGGCAGTGTCTGTTCCATTGGCTGTCCTCATTGGCTTTGCCATAGGAACAGCAGGGTTTTTCTATCCTCGTGCAGAACGGGCCATCATGGTCACGTTGGACGCACTGCAAACCATCCCCGCCTTTGCCTATCTTTTGCCGATCCTGCTTTTGTTTGGATTTGGCGTGGTGGTCGGATTGATTGCCGGTATCTTGTTTGCATTTCCACCAATGGTCCGCAACACGCTTTTGGGTCTGCGCCGCGTCCCAGAAGAGGTCATTGAATCGGGTTTGATGTCCGGTGCCACGCAAGCACAACTGTTTTTTCGTGTCCGCGTTCCAAGTGCCGCCCGCCAGATATTACTTGGTATAAACCAAACTACCATGGCGGCTTTTTCGATGGTGATTATCGCATCCATTATCGGCGGTTCATCAGATATCGGGTGGGAAGTCCTGTCCGCCATGCGCAAAGCGAGGTTTGGGGAAAGTCTGGTTGCAGGCATTGTCATCGCATTGATGGCCATGTTGATGGACCGTATCACGTCGGGCTTTGCCAATCGCAAGCCAAATGATGAACAGACAACAGAAAGTTCCTTTACCAAACGGCACCGGTACCTTTTGTTTACACTGGCAGGCGCCTTGGTTTTGTACTGTGCCAGTCTGATCTTTCCCGTGCTGCAAACCTATCCGAAATCTTGGGTTTATGATCCCTCGGGCCCACTCAACACAGCCATCGATTATATCATTATCGAATATGCCGCATGGATCGCGCTAATTAAAAAATGGGCTTTTTTCTATCTGATGCTGCCATTCAAAATGGGTTTAGAACAGGTGATTTCTCCATTTTCATGGGGGTTTCAGTTCACGCCAACGCTAAAGATTTCCTATGGTATTGGGGCTGTTGTCCTCATGTGCGGCGCTTGGATTTTGGGACGAAAGAACCAAGCCGTGGTAATCGGCCTTTTGGCAATTGTGCTCTTTTTTGGTCTGACACGCATGCCGTGGCCTGCGATCTGGATGATCATGGCATATGTGGCGTGGCAATTGGCAGGTCCACGGCTGGCCGTCGCAGTTTTAGCGGGACTGGCGTATCTTCTATTGGCGGGCATCTGGCCACAAACACTGCTGAGTATATACCTTTGCGGAATTGGCGTGGTCTTGTCTTTTGCCTTTGGAACAACGCTTGGCATTCTAGCATCCGAATTCGAACCCGTCTCGCGGTTCCTGCGCCCCATCAATGACACGCTGCAAACCATGCCTTTGTTTGTTTTGTTGATCCCCTTTGTCATGATCTTCAAAATCGGAGAATTCACCGCGCTTCTTGCAGTGATAGCCTATGCCATCGTCCCAGCCATTCGCTATAGCGAACACGGCTTACGGAATGTGCCTTATGACGTGGTTGAAGCGGCGGAATGTATGGGCTGCACCCGCTGGCAATTGTTGATGCGGGTCAAGATTCCGCTAGCCTTGCCAGAAATGATGCTGGGCCTGAACCAGACGATTATGTTTGGTATTTCCATGTTGGTGATTGCAGCGTTGGTTGGTACCAGTGGACTGGGACAACAGGTCTATATTGGACTGGGCGATGGCGATTTTGGCGTTGGTATGACTGCTGGCATCGGAATGGCCGTCATCGCAATTATCGCAGATAGAATGACCGCTGCCTGGAGCGCAAAGCTTCAGGAACGCTACACATCCAATCCTTTCTCATCAGGCGGATAAAGGAACGCGTTACTCAATGGCAGCATCACAAGATCTCCCTCTGACAAGTTCGCATTGGGGCACGTATCGCGCCCAAGTCCGTGATGGTGAGGTTGAAAATCTCTTGCCTTTTGAACATGACACGGATCCATCCCCAATCGGTCAAGGCATTTTAAATGTCCAGCACGGGCCCACGCGCATTGATGCCCCGATGGTGCGCAAAAGCTGGCTGGACGGGGGGCCGGGATGTCGCACCGATTTGCGTGGAAAGGATCCCTTTGTTCAGGTCAGTTGGGAAACGGTCAATACGCTGATTGCAACAGAGCTTAATCGTGTGCGTAATAATTTTGGCAATCAGGCAATCTATGGTGGCTCTTATGGCTGGGCCAGCGCCGGGCGATTCCATCATGCACAAAGCCAGCTGAAACGCTTTTTGAACTGTATCGGCGGGTTTACATGGTCAAAGTTTACATACAGCTTTGCCGCGGCAGAGGCCATGATACCGCATGTTTTGGGCAGTTTCCGCACATATCTGGATACCAGCACCAGCTATGACGTCCTGCACGAACATACCAAGTTGATGGTGTGTTTTGGTGGCATGCCCCTGAAGAACGGTCAAATCAGTCAAGGTGGCACAGGATGTCATATACAGCATGGCGGCATGGTGGGCCTCGCCGCTGCCGGCATTGAAATAGTCAACATCAGCCCGTTGAAGTCCGATCTATTGGACGAGTTGGATGCCAAGTGGCTCGCTCTGCGACCAAACACCGATGTTGCCCTGATGTTGGGCATCGCTCACACACTTCATAACGAGGATCTTGTAGATACAAACTTTCTGGACATCTTCACCGAAGGCTATGAACAATTTCTTCCCTACCTAACGGGTCAAACAGATGGCATTCCAAAAACAGCGGAATGGGCTGCGTCTATCTGCGAAATTCCGGCCAAATGCATCACGTCCCTTGCTCGGCATATGGCATCAACCCGCACAATGATTTCTGTCAGCTGGTCTCTGACACGTCAGGACCACGGTGAACAACCTTTTTGGATGGCTATCACTCTGGCTGCGATGCTGGGCCAGATCGGGTTACCGGGCGGTGGATTTGGTTTTGGCTACAGCGCGATGAATTATATCGGTGGCAATTTTAGCGTCGTCTCCGGTGCCTCATTACCGCAGGGTGACAATCCTGTTGAAACATTTATTCCCGTGGCACGGATCAGTGATCTTTTGCTGCACCCGGGAAAGACCTTTGATTTTAATGGTCAACGCTACACCTACCCTGAAACCAAGTTGGTTTGGTGGGCAGGAGGCAACCCCTTTCATCACCACCAAGATCTGAATCGCATGATGCAGGCATGGCAAAAACCGGACACAATTATTGTGAACGAATGGTGTTGGAACACCCTTGCTAAGCACGCCGATATCATTCTGCCCTGCACAACACCGCTTGAACGCACTGACATCGCACTCACATCACGAGATCCATACGTTGTTTCGATGTCCCAGCTCACAAAACCTCATGGGCAGGCACGCAATGATTACGACATCTTTCTGGGGATTGCCCGAGTAATGGGTGTCGCCGACGCCTTTACCGGAGGGCGTAGTGATCAAGATTGGCAAAGATTGATCTATGGCCAGACCGTAATCCAGGCGGAGGATGCTGGACTAGAGATGCCCGACTATGACACATTTCGTGCACAAGGCTGGTTTCAACTGCAAACGCCCCCAAAACCAACGATCATGCTCGAGGCTTTTCGGTCGGACCCACATGCAAACCCGTTGGCAACACCCAGCGGCCGGATTGAAATTTTTTCACAAACCGTGTCCGATTTTGGATACGACGACTGTCCCGGACACCCTGTCTGGCAAGAGCCTTATGAATGGCTGGGAAATGCGGTGACATGGCCTCTGCACATGATCTCGAACCAGCCAAAGGATAAATTGCATTCGCAGTTTGATCACGGGCAGGTCAGTAAAGCCAAACGAATATCCGGACGCGAACCTCTTACAATGCATCCGACAGATGCCGCCGCCCGAGGATTGAATAATGGTGACATTGTTCGTGTGTTTAATGATCGTGGTGCCTGTCTGGCCGGCCTTGTTATAGATCCCGCTATTCGGCAAGGCGTCGTTCAGATCAGTACTGGCGCTTGGTACGACCCTGACGACACAGGCTTGTGCAAGCTAGGCAACCCCAATGTCCTGACATGCGACAAAGGTACGTCAAAATTAGGTCAGGGACCAACTGCGCATTCTTGTTTAATTGATGTGGAACTGTGTGTGAACGCTCCGCCAGTTACCGCGCATCAGCCTCCCCAAATCATAAGACCCACGTCCCCCAAAACGTCACGAGTTCGCAAATGAGCAATATACAAGAAGCTGCTGACTTGGAAAACAATGTCACCATAAGTGCCCGTCGATATGAAGAATCCCCGTTTATCGAACGGACCAACAGTTCCAAAATGGTCCGCGGAGTATACGCAGGCCGCTTCTTCGCAATGTATCTTGGCGAAGACTATATCGAAAAATACTGGTGTTTGCGCCAAAGAGCCCTGATTTTTGATGTCCCTGAAAAACCCGTCGAAATTTCGGGGCCGGATGCCGTACCTTTTTTGGAAAACCTACTGACCCGCAAAGTCACGAATATGACCGAAGGTCGCGGATATTACTGCATCGCCTGCACGCCGCAGGGCGGCATATTTATGGACGGTGTTATGTTCCGTTTGGCCAAAGACCGGTTCTGGTACGTGCAGGCTGATGGTCCGTTTGAAAGCTGGCTGGTGGCCCACAGCAGCGGGTTCGACGTCACGATATCTGATCCTCGCAGTCGAGTTTTACAGATACAGGGACCTGCATCGCTTGACATCATGAACAAGGCGTCTGGCGGGGCAATTGATGAAACATTGCGGTATTTTCGTTCAGGCTATTTCGATCTTGGGGGGCAGACCCTTTATGTTTCGCGAACTGGATTTACCAATGAATTGGGATATGAAATTTATTCTGTCGCGGGCCAAACAGATCATATCGCTTTATGGGACCACATGATGGCAAGCGGTGCACCTTATGGAATGGAGTTTTCTTCAACGCGTGCCCTGACCATCAGACGCATCGAGGGTGGTATTTTAGGAAATCTCACCGATATTGATACGACAATGACACCGTTCGAGGCCGGGTTGTCACCCTTCGTCGATATGGGCAAAGGGGATTTTATCGGTCGCGATGCCCTGATCGACAAAGACACCCGACCGTGTCTGTTCGGTCTGACCTGTGCCACCGAAACACCCGCAGCAGGCGCTATCGTACTGGATGGTGATAGCGCCGTCGGATGGATAACAGCCGGGGTGCCATCCCCGACATTGGGTCTCGGCATCGGCTACGTACGATTTCATCGCCCCGCCGACTGGTCCGGACGCACGCTGTCCATGCAGCTTCCAAATGGGTCCCTCCACAATGGCCAGATCGTCGACCTGCCCTTTTTTGACAAAGAAAAACACATCGTACGGGGCATAAACCGCGATATACCGCAAAGGCCAGATATATGACTGATATCGACATCTTGATGCCACAGGACTGGAGTTTTCCGGTACCCATCGCCTATGGGCCAGGGCGTTTGGCGGAAATTGGAAACAGGTGTGTGGCAATGGGGCTGAGCAAGCCAATGATCGTCACCGACCGAGGAAGCCGGAATCTACCATTCATAGCCGAATTGCAGAAATATCTGACAGATGCAGATCTTGAATCAACCGTTTTTTCCGAAATTTCTCCAAATCCGCGTGATGATGAAATCGCAAAAGGCCGCGCCGAATTCCGTACCGGCAGACATGATGCTGTCATCGCCATCGGCGGCGGTAGCGCCATGGACGGGGGTAAATCCATTTGTCTAACGGCCAATAATTCAATCGATCTGTGGGCTTTTGAATGGGAAAAACCTCCGATCTCGGTGACAGCCGACGAACAATTTCCAACCCTGATCACGATTCCGACCACTGCCGGAACTGGTGCTGAAACTGAAAGCACCGCAATGGTCACGGACACCGCCAAAGGCATGAAGTTCTGTATCTGTCACCCTGACTTAAAACCGTCCTTGGCTGTACTTGATCCTGAACTGACCGTTGGTCTGCCGGCCAATCTAACCGCCTGGACCGGCGTTGACGCTATGGTCCATGCCATTGAGGCCTATCTGGTGCCAGGCTTTAATCCGCTATGTGATGGCCTGGCGCTTGAGGGGCTTGCGCTCGTCTCGCACTGGTTGCCCGTTGTCATGCGTGAACCTGAAAACCTAGCCGCGCGTGGCGGTATGTTGGCTGGCTCTTGTCTGGCCGGCATTTCTTTTATGCAAGGTCTGGGTCTTGTTCATGCGATTTCACACATGGTCGGTGCTGAATATGACACCCAGCACGGGTTAACCAATGCGATCATCCTACCTGTGGTGCTGCGCTATAACTTGCCCGGAATGGAGGACAAAGTGAAACGCATGGCGGATGTTATGAATCTCGCAGACACCTCTCCTGATGCTTTTATAGCCACCATTGAAAAATTGCTGGACGATCTGAACATCCCAAGGTCCCTGACCGAGATTGGCGTGCCCGCAGACTGTATCGAACGCATCGCGGAAAAAGCCATGCAAGACAGCGCCGCCGCAACCAATCCACGCGTGGCAAGCTTTGACGAGATGTGCGCGCTTGTTGAAAAAGCCATCATAAAGGCGCGTTGATGACGAAAAAGACGCGTCACATACAGACGGAATTCGTTTTCCACGATCTCTGCTCTGCGCCCCCGAAAAGCAAACAGATGTTGGAAAATCTGTTGGCGCAATCGGGCCCGAACGGGTTTTATGCGGTGGCTGCGGAATCCCCCGAAACATTAAGCGCCTACACCGCACTACATCAGGCTTTTTCTGCATCCAGTTTCACTAACGAAGAAAAGACTGTCGTCTGGCAAACAATCAATGTCGAAAATCAGTGCCACTTCTGCGTCCCGGCCCACACCAAAATGGCCAAGGCGATGATGGTCAGCGATACGGTATCTGATGCACTGCGCAATGAAACCCCTTTGCTTTCTGCGAAACTTGAGGCGCTGCGCTGCTTTACACTTTTAATGTTGCGAAACCGCGGAAATGTAACTGACGCCGAAATCGCTGCTTTTCTTAATGCAGGATACACGCATCAGAACATGTTAGAAGTCGTTTTGGGATTGGCCCAGAAAACAATCAGCAACTACGTCAACCATCTGGCGCGAACGCCGGTCGACAAACAATATGAACACTACGCCTGGACAAAAGCGGAGCCTCGATAGATGGATAATCTTTCAAAGTTTTACATTGATGGACAATGGGTTGAACCGTCCCTCGACATCAAGATGCCAGTCTTGAACCCTGCGACCGAGACACAGATTGCGACCGTTGCCATGGGCAGCAGCAAAGATGTGGATCGTGCCGTATCTGCCGCAAGCGCCGCATTTGGCATTTTTTCCCAAACCAGTAAATCCGAACGCCTCGCTCTGCTTCAGGCGCTGAAAAAGGAAACCGAAGCCAGATTTGAGGACCTCGCCCAAGCGATGCGGATGGAAATGGGCGCACCAATCACCATGGCCCGTGATGCACAAGCCGATGCCGCTATCGGTCATCTTCAGGGGTTTATAGACGCGCTGGAGACCATGACCGAGCGGAAAGTGCTCCCAAATGGTGATGTTTTGCTACGCGAACCGATCGGTGTGTGCGGACTTATCACACCTTGGAACTGGCCAATGAACCAGATCGCGCTCAAGGTTATTCCCGCTCTCGCGACGGGCTGCACATGCGTTTTGAAGCCGTCAGAACACACGCCCATCTCGGCCATGATTTACGCCGAAATTATACACAAGGCGGGGTATCCTGCAGGTGTTTTCAATCTGGTGCAGGGGGACGGGATCACGGTTGGGTCGGCCATGTCCCGCCATCCTGACATACAGATGATGTCGTTTACCGGATCGACAAGGGCCGGCACGGCCGTCACTTGCGACGCAGCTGATACCGTTAAACGCGTCACACTTGAACTTGGTGGGAAATCGCCAAATCTTGTCTTTGCGGATTGTGATCTGGAAGAGCGCGTTTCTGCATCCGTTCACGAATGTATGTACAATACAGGCCAGTCCTGCGATGCACCGACGCGCCTTTTGGTAGAACGGTCTTGTTATGATAAGGTTCTTGAAATCGCCAAACG
This sequence comes from Roseivivax sp., assembly GCA_038138625.1. GTDB lineage: Bacteria > Pseudomonadota > Alphaproteobacteria > Rhodobacterales > Rhodobacteraceae > JAQXDR01. Next base: position 13,497 of record JAYQEA010000001.1, on the reverse strand, counting down.
CACAGCCGATGGAATAAAGGTCGCCGATCCGGCCCAAGAAGGTGATCACATTGGACCCTTATTTGATCAAATTCAATATGATCGCGTGCAAAAGATGATCCAAACCGGAATTAGCGAAGGGGCGACTTTGCTTGCCGGGGGACCGGGCAGACCGGATGGCTTGGACACCGGGTGGTATGTAAAGCCTACTCTTTTTTGCGATGTCGAAAATAATATGGCCATTGCTCAGCAGGAAATTTTTGGCCCGGTTTTGGTCATTATACCCTTCGATGATGAAGATCATGCCATTCGGATCGCCAATGATACACCTTACGGACTGGCAGCGTATCTTCAAACAGGCTCTGTCGACCGCGCAGAACGTGTTGCAGCCAAACTTCGTGCGGGTGCGGTGCATATAAACGGCGGGGCTTTCAACTACGGCTCGCCCTTTGGTGGCTACAAACAATCGGGTAATGGCAGAGAAGGCGGTTTGATGGGCCTCGAAGACTATCTCGAAACCAAAACATTGCACGGACTAGCATGATCAAATTTACACCCTTTCCCCAGAGGTTTGCATGACTTCATCAATCGCACGCCCCCGCCGCAGTTTTATATTTACGCCAGGACTACGGCCCGACATGTTTCCCAAGGCATTGGCCAGCGGGACAGATATTGTCTGTATCGAACTTGAAGACGGAATAGCGCCCAAAGACAAAGCCGACGCGCGCGCGAGCGCTTTGGCCCTTTTTGAAACGCCGCAAGCAGACGATGGTGTTGAGCGGATCGTGCGGATCAATTCCATGCGCGAACGGTTCGGGATCGAAGATGTGAATGCTGTTTTAGCAACATCGACGCCCCCACCAGCACTGATGATGCCCAAGGTTCGCTCTCCTGAAGAAGTGGTCATTCTGGATCAACTATTGACCGAGGCAGGCCACGCAACCCGTCTTCATGTGATCATCGAAACCAACGAAGGGTTAGAGGCTGCATTTGAAATCGCCAAATGTTCAAACCGGATCGATGCGTTGTTCTTTGGCGGCGTCGACATGGCCGCCGAGCTGCGGTGCCAGAACACATTTGACTCCATGATTTATGCGCGATCACGTGTGGTACATGCAGCCGCGGCTGCGGGTCTTGATGTGATTGACGTGCCTTTCCTTGATCTGGATGATCCCGAAGGTATGCGGATCGAAGCCGAAAAAGTGCGCGATCTTGGTTTTTCGGGAAAAGGGTCCGTACATCCAAAGCAAATAGCAGCACTGAATGAAGTCTTTACACCATCGTCGGACCAAATAACGCGTGCCCGACGCATTATTTCCAAGTTCGAGGCCGCAAATACAGGCCTTATCGTTGTCGATGGCAAACTGATCGAAAAACCGGTGTTGCGAGATATGTATCGAATCGTCGCAATTGCCGATCGAATGGGAGGATAAAATGTCAGAATGTTGTGGACCGGGTTACGCCAGCCCTCAGGCAGCCATAAAAGCTCCCCGCGAAAAATTACTCTATACAATTGCTATTTATACCGGAACGGGCATCCAGAAACCGGATTATCTGGCAACTGTTGATGTGGATCCGGACAGCCCGACATATTCTCAGGTTATCCATCGTCTGGAGATGCCCGGAATCGGTGATGAACTGCACCATATGGGTTGGAATGCCTGTTCATCCTGCTTTGATGATGGCGAAATGAGCCGCAAATACCTCATCCTACCCGGCGTCCGGTCCAATAATTTGCATATCGTTGATACCGCCACAGATCCACGCGCACCGCGTCTGCATAAGGTGATTGACGGCGCTGAAATCAAAGCCAAAGTGGATCTGTCAGGCCCTCACACCGTGCACTGTCTGGGAAGCGAGATCATCATTTCCTTTCTCGGCAATGCAAAGGGCGAGGCCCCGGGCGGGTATCTACATCTAAATAAGGATTTTGACATTGTCGGCCGCTGGGAATCCTCAATGGGCGATATAAAGTTCGGTTACGACTTTTGGTACCAGCCGCGACACAATATTATGGTCAGTTCTGAGTGGGCGGCACCCAACACCTTTATGCCCGGTTTCGATCTCGAAGAGGTGGGGCATCTGAAGTATGGGCGCGAGTTGCACTTTTGGGATTTTGAAAAACGCACGCCCACCGAAAGCTTTTATCTGGGTGAAGACGGTCTTCTGCCGCTTGAGGTCAAGTTCCACCATGATCCCGACAGTACCCACGGATTTTGCGGCGCCGCCTTGTCCACCAATGTGATCCATTGGTGGAAAGATGACGGCGGAAAATGGCGCTGGGAAAAGATCATCGATGTAGAAAACGAGATGCATCCAGACTGGCCCATCCCCCTGCCCGGCGTAATGAGCGCAATCCTGATATCGATGGATGACAAGTATCTGTATCTGAACAATTGGCTTCACGGCGACATGCGCCAGTATGACATATCGGACCCGCATAATCCTGTACTGACCGGACAAGTCTATATGGGAGGATTGCTGGGCAAGGCGCCCAAGGTCAATGGGATCGATGTCGCTGGTGGCCCGCAGATGTTCCAACTTAGCCTTGATGGAAAACGGCTTTATGTCACAACCAGCCTGTTCAGCACATGGGACAACCAGTTCTATCCTGAAATCCGTGAAAAAGGCGGTGTCATGATTCAAATCGACTGCGACCCGGTGAATGGTGGGATGAAGATCAATGAAAACTTTATTGTCGATTTCGGCAAGGAGCCCAACGGACCAAGCCGCTGCCACGAAGCCCGCTACCCCGGAGGCGACTGTACCAGCGACATCTGGCTATGAAGACGCACAGGGTCACAATCGCTAATCGAGCCGGTGCGACATATGACGTAGATGCGCGACGACCTTTACTGGACAGCCTGCGCGATCAGGGCGTCGATTTACCCTATGGCTGCAAATACGGTGGCTGCATTACCTGTGCGGCCAAACTAATCGAAGGGTCAGTAGATCAACGGCGGCAGGTTGCGCTCAACAATCGGCAAATCAGCAATGGGTATGTGATTTTATGCGTGGCACGTGCAACTACTGATATCACTCTGAATATCGGGGTCGATAGCCATGATACCTTGTACCGCAACCCGTTTCTTGACCCGCTCAAACCTCATGAACTCAAGGCGGATATCGCCACCGCAAAGGACGGTTGACCATGCCAGAAGCAGACATTGATCACATCTATGATTATGATCCAAAATATCTGGCCGATATCCTGAAATCGGTCCGCACAATCGCTATGGTCGGCGCCAGTGCGGACAAGACAAAGTTCAGCTATGGCGTGCTGCGTCAACTCAGCGAGATCGGTTATGATATCTTGCCTGTGAACCCTAATCCCAACCTCACCGAAATTCGTGGCCTAAAGGTCTACAGATCGCTCGAAGAGATTGAAAAACCAGTAGATATGGTCGATGTGTTTCGACCCAAAGAAGAGCTCTACAGCTTTGCCGAACGGGCTATTGCTATCAAGGCCAAGGTGCTTTGGGGCCAAATTGGCGTCTACGACGATCGTGCGGCAGAACTGGCAAAAAATGCAGGGCTAAAGGTCGTTATGAACAGATGCCCAAAAATCGAGCTATTCCGCCCTTTCTGGAAGCCACGGCTGGATCTCAAAATTTGAAGATGCAAACGTGAATGCAGTCATGTGCCAATCCAAACAACGACTTTCCTTAAGCTAAATCACTCATGTGGCATTTACTTCCCTTTGAATTGCGGCGTTTTTTTTGCCAGAAAGGCTGCTATTCCTGCGGGGCCGTCTTCTGTTCGCATCATGTCAGCAATTGATCTGGCTTCACGGTCCAGCTGCGTCTCCAGTCCTTCGGAAAACGCGGTATCCAACAACCTTTTGACGCCGCCATAGGCTTTGGTCGGTCCCGAGGCCAGAGCAGAAGCCAACACATGTGCCTCGTTCATCACCGCCTCGGGTGCAACAACCTTATTGACCAGCCCCCAGTCTTGCGCTTCGTTTGCTGTCAGAACGCGATTGGTCAAAATGAGCTCTTTGGCACGCAATAACCCAATGTGCTTTGCCAAATAATACGTCGACGACCCGTCTGGCGTTAGTCCCGATGCAGTATAAGCTGATACAAACTTGGCCCGGTCGGACGCGATCACATAGTCCCCCGATAGAGCAAGAGAAAAGCCGCCGCCGCCGGCTGTTCCATTAACCGCAACAATCACAGGCGCATCAATGCGTGCCAGCTGGGTCAACCCGGCATGAAGTAGTGTGGCCATCCGCGTCAGGTGGGCTGGCTTGTCAACGACGGTATCCATCTCTGCCAAATCACCACCACCGCAGAACATCTTTCCAGCTGCCGTAAGAATGACCGCCCGAATGTCCGGTGATCCACACAATATGCCAACATCGAACAATTCTTCCGCCATGCGCGCATTCAAAGCATTTGCGGCACTATCAGGACGATCCAATGTGATGGTGGCGATGTTGTCTATCACATCAAAACGCAGCGTTTCATATTCCATGTTAGAATCCTTTGATGCTATTCGGGTCTTACATTTTGCTATTTTATGATCATGACCAAAAAGCCCCAGCGCGTGCATGTTATAACGGCGTATCCGTTAATCAACGCCATTGTGTCACGTGCGACTGCATGGGATTATGCATAGTTTTTCAAGCTGCAAACACAATTTACGAGAGCATTTCATCAGTCATGTAAACATATAAATTGACTAAGTTTGAAAGTTGAAGTTTCCTTTTCCACGACAAAAAGATTTTTTGGTATGATCGTTTTTCTTCCAAAAACGGCGAAATAGTCGCCTTTAATTACCTTAACCAGCATCCAAAAGGGATCCCATGAAAGTCTATTTTGCCCCACAGTCGCGCGCTGTCCGTACAGTTTGGCTTTTAGAAGAAATTGGCCAACCCTATGAACTCGAGAGGTTTTCTCTTGGTCAAAAAGAAATGCGCGCGCCCGAATACACACGTATTAACCCCAATGGCCGTGTCCCAACGCTTGTAGATGGGAACACCACCCTGAGTGAAAGCACGGCGATTGCTCAATATCTGGCGGCGAAATATGCGCCTTCATTGGCTCCCGGACCAACTGCTGAAAATTTTGCAGAATACTTACAATGGCTGCATTATGCCGAGGGGATGATCATGCCCCCGATCAACACCTATGTGGTTGAAACCATCCTTCTTCCACCGGAACGGCGCAATGAGGCGAACGCAAATCGCGCGTTGAAATTATTGAACCGGACTTTGGGAGCGGTTGAGCACCACATGCAAGACCGCGATTACCTTGCCCAAGACTTTACGATTGCAGATACTGTCACAGGGCACGCTGTTATTATGGCCCGTAGGTTGGGCGGGGATTTTTCCAATCTGGAAAATTTATCATCCTATGCAGACCGGCTGGAAGCCAGAGCAGCTTTCATAGCTGCTGATACTGCCTGAGGTCTCGATATGACCAAAAAACCGATCTGTGTGATTATTGGCGCTGGCGATTTCATCGGAGCAGCCATCGCCAAACGTTTCGCCTTGGGCGGCTTTCATATCGTTTTGGCACGACGCAACGGAGATAAACACGCATCACTTATTTCGGAGATTGAAGCTGCAGGAGGAACAGCACAGGGATTTTCGTGGGACGCACGTAAAGAACAGACCACGATCGAGATGTTTGACATGGTCGAATCCGAAATTGGACCGATCGAGATTTGTATTTTTAATGTGGGTGGAAATGTACGGTTTCCAATCCTTGAAACGACAGAACGCGTTTTTCGCAAGGTTTGGGAAATGTGCGCCTACGCGGCATTTTTATCGGGTCGTGAAGCTGCGAAACACATGGTGCCTCGACAAAGAGGGTCCATTTTCTTCACAGGTGCGACAGCTTCGGTAAAGGGAAGTTCTGGTTATGCGGCCTTTGCGGCGGGTAAATTTGCATTACGCGGCTTGGCTCAGTCCATGGCTCGTGAATTGGGCCCACAAAATATTCACGTAGCCCATCTAATTATTGATGCTGGCGTAGACACCAAATTCGTTAGAGAGCGCTACAAAGAGGCTGGTAAAGACCCTGACGCCCTTCCCAAAGACACTCTTATGAACCCTGACAGTATTGCCGATACATATTGGGCGCTGCATCATCAACGACGCGACGGCTGGACACACGAGCTAGATATTCGTCCTTTTGCAGAAAAATGGTAACTTTCAAATTTGTGCAGCAAGGGCTGCTATTTCTTAAGTCTGGGGATACCAATGCTTGATCACCTCTTAAACGGTGTCCTCCCTGTTTTTGCGATCGGGGCCGTCGGTTTTTTTCTTGGCAAACGCGGAACGTTTGATTTCAACACCGCCATGGCCCTCAACAAATTTGTAATGATCATTGCAATGCCTGCCCTGGGCTTTCAGCTGTTGGCCAATGCACCCTTGGCGGATTTTGATTTCAAAATGCTGGGTGGATATTTTTTCACTGAACTTGTCATGTATTCTTCTGGCTTTGCGTTTGCGCGTCTTGTTTTCAAAGCCGATATCATGGAGTCCGCTTTATTAGGTTTGGCCATCGCTCTGACCAATCATATTCTTTTTGTTTTACCTATTGCCACAACCCTATTCGGGGAAGACGCCGTAGTTCCAATTGTGGCAATCATCTCTATGGATGGCATTCTGTTATTCAGTGCATCTCTGATCCTGATGGATGTTCTGGCCAACAAAGGCGCGGGCTTTGGCCAAACACTTGGTAAAATACTGCGCAATCCACCGTTAATTGCCATGGTGTTTGGGCTGTTCGTTGGGATATTTGGCATGCCAGTGCCAAAGGGGTTCGACGTATTTGCAAACTTTCTTGCAGGCACTGCATCACCGGTGTTGCTATTTGCCCTGGGAATTATTCTTAGCCAAAAAGTTGATGGGTCCAGAAAGATGTTGCCCGTGGCCATGGTTGGTATGAAATTAGTGGTCCATCCCATACTTGCGCTCGCGATCTTTACCAGCGTTCTGCATTTGGCGCCGGAAACCAGAAATCCTGCAATGATGGTGGCGGCGGCACCCTGTGGCGTAATGGCCTTTATGCTGGCATTGAATTACCGCGTACGGGTTGATGCCATTGCCCGGGCCATTTTTTATACGTCAATCGGCTCTTTGCTTACCATCTCACTCGTGGCGGGTCTATAAACCGCAGAATGTCGCTCAAGTCTAACCCTGCCCCCGCACCAGGACCGCTAGTCCTGACGTAACGACAACAATGCCCAACCATTCGATTGCCACGGGCGTTTCCCCAAGTACGGGAATGGCCAAAATAGCTGCAACCGCCGGAACTGCCGAAGAAAATGCCGCAGTCATTGTCGCCCCAAGGTGGCGTGCCGATAACGTAAAAAATATCACAGCCAAAAAACCGGGGCCCAATCCCTGATAGAGCGCATGAAACGCCGCGACCTGCCAATCAACCTGCGCAAGTCCCTTGGGCAACGCAAACCACCAGATGGGTAAAAATACCATCGCATTTGGTAGATTTACCAATACAAGGGCTTGGGTCGGCATAATTTGCCAGTGCCTAAGGGCAAATATGTAGATTGATAACGATGCTGACGCTCCCAGAAACAGCGCAATACCAGCGCCTATTTCGGCGCCTCCTTGAACCATGCCATTCCATCCCAGCAATGCCCCCCCACAAAATATCATCAAAATGGCCAAGACCTGCCAACGTCCCGGGGCAACACCCGTTACCGCCAAGACAATCAGTGAGGTAAAGATAGGCAAAGACCCGTTGGCAAAGACACCACCGTATGCAGCTGACGCCCGCTCGAATCCTAAAAACATCAGCAATGAATACATGATTCCCGGGCCGGTCAAGGCAATCAACACGATGACGCTCAATGGTAAATGACGCGGCCACCAAGCCCAAACGAAAGGAAGCGTTATGCTGCCGGCCACAATAAATCGCAATCCGGTCAGATCAAACGGCGTCAATTCCGTTGTGACGCCCGCACGAGAAAAGACCACAAAGCCAGACCACACACAAATAACACCAAATGCGCTTAGCCACCCGATAGTTCGATTTTGCTGCGACATGGCACATACCTTTATGTGGTGAAAGCCGAACGCATGACACGGATAAAGACCCGATACAAATTTACCGTATTAAGCGCTGCATAAAGAAAGGGCGCCGACCAGTGTGATCGACGCCCCGTTTATGATCAAAATTGGTGCGGATCAAAGGTCAAAGCGATCCAGCATCATCACCTTATCCCAGGCGCTTACAAAATCTGCCACGAATTTGGCTTCGCCATCAGCACATGCATAGACTTCGGCCAGCGCACGTAATTGTGAGTTCGATCCAAAAACCAGATCAACACGGGTGCCTGTCCATTTGACTGCTCCGGTCACGCGATCATGGCCTTCATAGGTGCCGCCTCCGGTGTCTGTCCAAACTGTACCCATGTCTAGCAGGTTGACAAAAAAGTCGTTGGTCAGAACGCCAGGACGGTCCGTCAATACACCCGCCGTTGACTTGTGTGCATTGGCGCCAAGGACGCGTAATCCACCGACCAAGGCCGTCATATCCGGCGCCGACAACGTCAAAAGCTGCGCACGATCAACAAGCATTGCTTCGGCTGACAAGGCAAAATCACTGGCCATGTAGTTCCGGAACCCATCTGCTTCGGGCTCTAGCACGGCAAAGCTTTCTGCATCTGTCATCTCTTGGGTGGCGTCACCACGACCCGGAGTGAACGGAACAGTGACGTTATGTCCTGCCGCCCTTGCTGCAACCTCAACAGCGGCACAACCGCCGAGAACGATCAAGTCGGCCATAGACACCGGTTTGCCAAAACCGGACTGAATACCTTCGAGAACTGACAAAACATGGGCCAACTGTTGGGGCTGGTTCACGTCCCAATCTTTTTGTGGTGCCAGCCGGATGCGCGCCCCATTGGCACCACCCCGCTTGTCCGAACCGCGAAACGTCGCTGCCGAGGCCCAAGCCGTCTGCACCAGTTCCGAAACACTCAGGCCTGACTCTGTAATCTGCTGTTTCAATGCAGCTATGTCGCCATCATCAAGGCTTTCGGCATCCCCCGAAGGTACAGGGTCTTGCCATATCAGGGTCTCATCCGGCACCAATGATCCTAGATACAACGGACGTGGTCCCATATCGCGGTGAGTCAGTTTGAACCACGCGCGCGCAAAGGCATCAGCGAACAATTCCGGGTCGGCGTGGAACCGACGCGAGATTTTTTCATACTCCGGATCCATACGCATGGCCATGTCCGCAGTTGTCATCATCAGTTTCACAGGAACATCCGAGCCATCCACCTCTGGGGCGTGGTCTTCTGCTTTAAGGTCCTTGGCATGCCAGATATTGGCACCTGCAGGGCTTTTGGTCAGTTCCCAGTCATATCCAAACAGGACATCAAAATAACCCATGTCCCATTGCGTGGGCTTTGCTGTCCATGGGCCTTCGATACCGGATGTTATGGCATCCACGCCCTTGCCCGACTTATGCGATGACAGCCAGCCGAACCCCTGCGCTTCAAGCGGTGCACCCTCAGGTTCGACACCCACCTTTGCGGCATCGCCATTACCATGGGCTTTACCAAACGTGTGCCCGCCCGCAACCAGAGCAACAGTTTCTTCGTCGTTCATTGCCATCCGGCCGAAAGTCTCGCGAATATCATGCGCTGACCGCAAGGGATCGGGATTGCCATCTGGGCCTTCTGGATTGACATAGATCAGCCCCATCTGCACCGCAGCCAATGGATTTTCCAAATCACGTTCGCCAGTATAGCGGCTGCCAGGTGTGTCACTGGTTGCCAGCCATTCGGTTTCAGTTCCCCAATAAATGTCCTCTTCCGGCTCCCAGACATCCGCACGACCACCGCCAAAGCCAAAGGTCTTGAACCCCATGCTTTCCAGTGCTGCATTTCCTGCCAAGACAAACAGGTCCGCCCAGCTCAGGGCTGCCCCATATTTCTGTTTGACCGGCCACAAAAGACGACGCGCCTTGTCCAGATTGCCGTTATCCGGCCAGCTGTTTAACGGTGCAAAACGCTGCATGCCTGTCCCGGCGCCGCCACGGCCGTCGCCAGTGCGATAGGTTCCAGCCGCATGCCACGCCATACGCACCATGAATGGGCCATAGTGGCCGTAGTCTGCGGGCCACCAGTCCTGACTATCTGTCATAAGAGCTTTGAGGTCATCCATAACGCCATCAAGATCAAGCGTTTTGAAAGCCTCTGCATAATCAAATCCGGCCCCCATAGGATCCCCCGCTGGAGGATTCTGGTGCAGTATTTTTAAGTTGAGCTGCTTGGGCCACCAGTCTTTATTGCTGCGTGTATCAAAGCTGCTGTTTTGACCTACGCCATGAATTACTGGGCATTTGCCCACTGGTGCGTCGTTTCCGTCCATCATTCGATCTGGCTCCGCTGCTAGATGTTTTGTCGTGAAGGGGTCAAACCGCCCTTTCCTGTCGACTCTATATCACGGCTTTTTCATAAGGAAAATTTGCATTTTCTGATCTTTTCAATAATTAAAAACTATGACCTCGCTAACTTTACGCCAACTTCGCTACTTTGACGCTTTGGCCAAACTTGGCCATTTCGGGAATGCTGCTGCCGCCTGTTCGGTGTCGCAACCCGCTCTTTCAATTCAAATCAAAGAGTTGGAGGCAACCTTGGGTGCGCCCCTCCTCGAACGAGGCGCGCGTCCGCTCAGACTAACACCGTTTGGCATCACATGCGCTGAACGTGCCACACAAATCCTGCAATCTGTTGATGAACTTGCCGATCTGGCGCGGGCCGCATCAGACAGACTGACCGGCACACTTCGGATCGGAGTGATTCCAACCATTGCTCCATATTTGCTGCCACGATTGATCGGGCTGACATCACAACGCCACACTGGATTGGATCTGCATGTCCGCGAAACCATCACTCCTAAACTTTTAACAGAATTAAAGGCTGGGCGACTGGATGCCGCGATACTTGCACTGCCCGTTGATGAGCCCGGTCTGACGGAATTGCCGCTGTTTGATGAGACCTTTGTCCTGGTACGACCAAGTATAGATGCGACCAAACCTGTTCCCGACCGCGAGGCGTTGCGCGAGATGCGTCTTTTGTTATTGGAGGAAGGGCATTGTTTTCGGGATCAAGCCTTAAGTTTTTGCAATTTCCAGACCGTGCTGCCGCGCGAAACACTTGAAGGATCATCCCTGTCAACGCTTGTGCAGATGGTCGGAGCGGGAATTGGGGTGACGCTGATTCCAGAAATGGCGGTGGCTGTCGAAACCCGTAGCGCGGAGGTTTCCATAGCGCAGTTTGATGATCCTCAGCCACGCAGGCGGGTTGGGCTGGTCTGGCGGCAAGCCAGCCCATTGACCGCACGCTTCAGGGAATTGGGCGACATTGTCAACGAAGCCGCAAAAAGCCTGACGTAACATGCGCCAACGAAACTCGCCGAACACCTCTACACTGGCAAAGACTCACCAGTGCCTCAAAATTAAATTAGTAGCCACGTAGGCCGAATAAAGACCTATTCCTTCAGTTTTTTGCTGTAATAATCGACCATCTTACAAACGTAATCCTCGCCCGAGCCCGATGAAACAGCATCACTCAACGCGGCAAACGCGCCTTGCGACATCACGGAAGAAGCTCCTGCATCCTGTGTCATCTGTTGGTAGTACCCTACATCCTTGCGTGCATTTTTAATTGCAAACTCAAGTTTGCGGTCATCGCCTTCCAGAGCGTAGGCGGCGACAAAATCCATCATCCCAGAACGAAGCGGCCCCGCTGCAATCACATCATAAACAGACTGACGCTCAATGCCTGCGATGTCTGCAATGGCAAAGACTTCGGCCATTGCATTTGCTACCGTCATCCCAAAAAAGTTATTCATCAGCTTGATGCTATGGCCGGTGCCAAGCGGACCTAGGTGAAACACATTCTCACCTAAATCGTCCAAAGTAGGTTTAACCCGATCAAATGCCGCCTTGTCCCCTGACGCCAATATATTCAATTGGCCGTGAATTGCATGAGCGGGCGTTCGTCCCAAAGGTGCATCCAGATAAGTGCCACCAGCAGCGGCAACCTCTGATCCAAGTGGTTTGGTGGACGCAGGCAACGATGTTCCAAAATCGATAACGACCGTATCCCTGCGCAGGCCGGCGATCACCCCGTCACCACCGCGCATACGGCTTTCCACATTTGCAGATGTGTCCATACACAACATGACAATGTCACTGTTCGCGGCAAGGTCTCGTGCAGAAGTGACCTCTGTCGCGCCGCGCGCGATGGCCGCGTCAACTTGAATACGAGACCGGTTGGCCAAGACATTCAGCGTGTGACCCTTTGTTTGCAGACGTTCGACCATTGCTCCGCCCATCAGACCCAGACCGATAAACCCAATTTTTTTCGATTTGACCATCTACAGCCTCCATTCTGACGGTTTGGATGCAGTTTTGCGCGCAATGTCCATCGGCACAAGGTAAACAACCAAATTGCGGGCTTGACTGGATCACTTTGGATCAAAGGCTATCCGAAACCCGGTGTGAATAGCAGAATTATCGTGCTGCCGACCTGTGCGTGCAGCAATTCGATACCGCCAACAATAGCTTGCATGGCATAAAAAAGAGCCACCTTTCATCAGCTTCTCTTTTTCTCGACGTGCCGCTAGGTTCCGCGCTTTGGCCCCCGCGCTGAGTGACCGAATTTTGAACGGATCGGTGCACCATTCCCAAACATTGCCCGACATATTGAACAAGCCAAAGGGATTCGGCCTAAATGATATTGCTGGCGCCGTTCCGTAGTATCCATCTTCACAGGTATTTTGGACGGGAAACTCCCCCTGCCAGATATTGCAAAGGATATTGGTGTCTGTCGGCTCTTCATCCCCCCAAGGATAACATGCGGAATTTGCGCCGCCACGTGCCGCGTGTTCCCATTCTGCCTCTGTCGGTAACCGGCCCCCTGCCCATCTTGCATAGGCCCGCGCATCATTCCACGACACATGCACCACCGGATGATCCGGTGCATCCCGCCAGGATGAGC
>JAYQEA010000001.1:0-515 GCA_038138625.1 Roseivivax sp. | reverse complement strand
ATCCCATGCCGCGCCATCAACAGCGTTCCACCATGGAAGACCCGGTGCCTGCTGACCTACGTTTGTCGGTAAAAGACCCCTAAAAACGAAAGACCATCCATAGGTATGCGCGTCAGATCGGTAGCGTGTTTCCCGGACAAAAGCTGCAAATTGTAAATTTGTGACAACCGTTTTAGCCATTCCATATGGCGACAGGCGCACTGTCCTGCGCGGTGCTTCACCATCAACTTTGAATTTGGGATGATCGGTCCCAATGTGAGAGACCCCGCCATCGATCCACACGATATCTGATTGCAAAGACACATCTGGCATTATCAAAAAGCACCCATTCTTTCCAATACCTCACATTCCTACGCCCAAGGCAGACTAACACCAAGCCAAAGCATTCACACCAGTGCAACAATTTTCAAACCGGCCTTCATGCCCCCATCTCTCCTATCCAAAGATGTATTGCTTCCTACCGTTTGGGGCGGTTGTTGTGGCATTTTGTTGGGTGTGTTTGTGACGTGCGTCTG